>NZ_JBSGET010000156.1:0-19785 GCF_053603035.1 Kitasatospora sp. NPDC004272
GGCCGGCCCCCGCCCCGACGGCGGTGCGCGGCGGCCGGGCCGACCCCGGAAACCCGGCCCGGCCGGTACTACTCGGCCCCCGCCGCCGCGGCCATCCTGGAGGCACGGCCCCGGCGCTGGTCCGCCGGTCCGGCCCCTCCCTCCCGAGCCCGATCCGTGCGGAGTGTGTCCCCATGCCCGAGAACCGCCCCTCCACGCCCCTGATCAGCGCCGAACGGCGCGAACTCGTCCTGCGCGCGGCCGTCCGGCAGGGCCTGCTCGACCCGGAGCGGGCCCCGCTGGCCGCCTTCCTCGACCTGGACGCGGTCGCCGGGACGGTCGCCGCCCTGCAGGCCGCGTTCCCCGCCGAACTGGGGGTGCGGCACGCCTTCGCCGCCAAGGCCAACCCGCTCGGCCCGGTGCTGCGCCGGCTGCGCGAGCTGGGCATGGGGTGCGAGGTGGCCAGCCCCGGCGAGTTCGCGCAGGCGCTGGCCGCGGGCTTCCCCCCGGAGCTAATCGTGCTGGACTCCCCCGCCAAGACCCGTGCCGAACTGGCCCTCGCACTGGACCTCGGCGTCAGCGTCAACATCGACAACTGGCAGGAACTCGCCCGCGTCGACGCCCTGCTGGCCGACCGGGTCAGCTCCTCCCGGATCGGCATCCGGATCAACCCTCAGGTCGGCGGCGGCCGGATCGCCGCGATGAGCACCGCCACCGCCACCTCCAAGTTCGGCGTCCCGCTCGCCGACACCGGCAACGCGGCCCGCCTGGTCGAAGCCTTCCGGGCCCGCCCCTGGCTCACCGAACTGCACTGCCACGTCGGCTCCCAGGGCATCGACCTCGGCCTGATGGCCACCGGCATCGCCACCACCGCCGCGTTCGCCGAACGGATCAAC
Source organism: Kitasatospora sp. NPDC004272 (assembly GCF_053603035.1). Lineage (NCBI taxonomy): Bacteria > Bacillati > Actinomycetota > Actinomycetes > Kitasatosporales > Streptomycetaceae > Kitasatospora > Kitasatospora sp. NPDC004272. The sequence goes on from NZ_JBSGET010000156.1 coordinate 876, forward strand.
CGGGAGCTGGGCCGCCGCCAGGTCACCGGCATCGACCTCGGCGGCGGCCTCCCGGTCAACTTCGCCGACGACCGCACCGCCCCCGGCTGGGACGCCTACGTGGAGCGGCTGCGCGCGCACGCCCCCGTGCTGTTCGACGGCCGCTACCGGCTGACCACCGAGTTCGGCCGCTCCGTGCTCGCCAAGTCCGGCTTCGTCGCCTCGTACGTCGAGTACACCAAGGTGGCCGGCGGCCGCCCGATCGCCATCGGCCACGCCGGGGCCCAGGTCGCCACCCGCACCGTCTTCATGCCCGACAGCTGGCCGCTGCGGATCAGCACCCACCACCCCTCCGGCGCCGCCAAGCACGGCGCCCCCGTCCCCCAGGACGTGGCCGGCCCGTGCTGCTTCGCCGGCGACCTGGTCGCCCGCGCCCGCCCGCTCCCCCTGCTGGCCCCCGGCGACCTGTACTGCCTGCTCGACTGCGGGGCGTACTACGCCTCCAACCACTTCTCGTACAACAGCCTCCCCGAGCCCGCCGTCCACGGCGCGAGCACCGCCCCCGACGGCACCGTCCGCTTCGAGACCCTGCGCCCCGCCCAGAGCATCGACGACCTGGTCGCCCGCACCGGCGCCTGACCCTCCGACGAAGGACCGCCCATGTCCCGCACCCGCCCCGCCCGCCGTTTCCCGCCCGCCGACCGCACCCTGCTGGTCGTCATCGTCATCCTCCTCGTCCGCACCCCCGACCCCGCCCACCTCCTCCCCGCCGCCACCCTCCTCACCACCCGCCTCGCCCCGCTCCTGCGCACCCCCTGACGACGAACGGCCCTCCCCCGCAGCACGCGGAGGAGGGCCGTTCCCGGGTGGTTCAGGTCAGAGCAGGCCGAGGGCCGGCATCAGGTAGTAGAAGGCGAAGACGGCGGCGACGCCGTACAGCGCGACCGGGACGGTGCGGGCGCGGCCGGCGGCGAGGCGCAGGAGGCAGAAGGCGATGAAGCCGAAGCCGATGCCGTTGGTGATGGAGTAGGTGAACGGCATCATCACGATGGTGAGGAAGGCCGGCATCGCGATGGTGAAGTCGGACCAGTCGATCTCCTTGATGGAGTTCGCCAGGATCAGGAAGCCGACGGTGACCAGGGCGGGGGTCGCGGCCTGGGCGGGGACCATGGTCGCGAGGGGGGTGAGGAAGAGCGCGAGCATGAAGAGCGCGCCGGTGACGATCGAGGCGAAGCCGGTGCGGGCGCCCTCGCCGACGCCGGCGGTGGACTCGACGAAGCAGGTGTTCGCGGAGGCGGAGGTGGCGCCGCCGGCGGCGGTGGCGATGCCGTCGACCATCAGGATCTTGTTGATGCCGGGCAGGTCGCCCTTCTCGTCGAGCAGGTGGGCCTCGTCGGCGACGCCGAGGATGGTGCCCATCGCGTCGAAGAAGCAGCTCATCAGCACGGTGAAGACGAACAGGATGCCGGTGAGGATGCCGACGTGCGAGAAGCCGCCGAACAGGCTGAAGTGGCCGACCAGCCCGAAGTCGGGGGTGGAGACCGGGTTGCCGGGCCAGGTGGGGACGGTCAGGCCCCAGGCTTCGGCGGAGAGGTCGGCGACCTGCTGGATGATCACCGCGGCGACGGTCATCACGGCGATGGAGATCAGGATCGCGCCGGGCACCTTGCGGATGACCAGGGCCATGGTGAGCAGCAGGCCGACGATGAAGATCAGCACCGGCCAGCCGTGCAGGTGGCCGCCGACGCCGAGCTGGAGCGGGACGGTGGTGTGGGCGGCGTCCGGGATCCGGGTGACGAAGCCGGAGTCGACCAGGCCGACCAGGGTGATGAACAGGCCGATGCCGATCGCGATCGCCTTGCGCAGGCCGAGCGGGACGGCGTTCATGACGCGTTCGCGCAGGCCGGTGGCGACCAGCAGCATGATCGCGAAGCCGGCCAGCACGACCATGCCCATGGCGTCGGGCCAGGTCATCTTGGGGGCGAGCTGGAGCGCCACGATGGTGTTGACGCCCAGGCCGGCCGCGAGGCCGATCGGGACGTTGCCGATGACGCCCATCAGCAGGGTGGTCAGGCCGGCGGTGAGCGCGGTCGCGGTGACCAGCTGCCCGCCGGCGAGGTGGGCGCCGTTCATGTCCGTGGCCGAGGCCAGGATGATCGGGTTGAGCACCAGGATGTACGCCATCGTGAAGAAGGTGGCGACACCACCGCGGATCTCGCGGGGCAGGGTGGAGCCCCGCTCGGAGATCCTGAAGAAGCGGTCCAGGGCGCCGGACGGGGGCTGCGGCGCGTTCTGGGAGGGCTCGGGCGACGCGGTGGTCGACTGGGCCTGCGGAGACATGTCGGGGGTCCTCGATCGGGGGGAGGCCGGGGGAGACCGGGCGAAGCAAGGTTGGGGGGATTTTCAGTATGTCGATTCCGGTCGTGCACGCGCCATCTTCGCGCGTAGATTCGACCCGTTGCGGTCATGATCAGTCACGTTCGGGCCTCCCGGGTTGCATGCGCACCGGCTCCGCGGAGCCGACCGCCGCTGCCGGAGTGCGGGGCCCGCCCCTTAGGCTAGGGCCCATGCCCAAGACCGCACTGCGCACCGCTCCCCCGCCCCTGGAGGGGAACGACGTCGCCATCGTCGGCACCGGCACGGTGCTCTGGTTCGTCGGCTTCGTGGCGCTGGTGCCGTTCCAGGGGTGGCTCTCCGACCACGGGCACGGCACCTGGCCGTGGATCTGCCTGTCCGGCGGGCTGCTCGGCCTGATCGGCCTCAAGTACTGCACGGCCCGCCGCGCCGCGATCCGCCGCGCCCGCGCCGCCGAGGCCGCCGGGGAACCCGCGCGCTAGCCCCGCCCGGACCCCGCCACCCGTCCGGCCGGAATCCGCCCCGAGGCGGGACGCACCGGACAAAACGCCCACCTAGAGTCGGTGCCATGACGCACTCAGCGGAAGGCACCGCCCCGCACGGCCCCGGCGCGCACCCCACCGGGGCCGGCGGTGCGTACCAGCCCGGGCTGAGCGCGGCCGAGGTCGCCGAGCGGGTCGCCCGCGGGCAGCTGAACGACGTCCCGGTGCGTTCCAGCCGCTCGGTGCGGGAGATCGTCCGGGCCAACGTGTTCACCCGGTTCAACGCGATCATCGGGGTGATGTTCGGCATCATCCTGGTCGTCGGCCCGATCCAGGACGGCCTGTTCGGCCTGGTCATCGTCGCCAACACGGCGATCGGCATCGTCCAGGAGATGCGCGCCAAGAAGACCCTGGACAGCCTCGCGCTGATCGGCGAGGCCCGCCCCCAGGTCCGTCGGGACGGCGCCGCCGTGCAGGTCACCGCCGGCGGGATCGTGCTGGACGACACCGTGCTGCTCGGCATCGGCGACAAGGTCGTGGTGGACGGCACGGTCACCGAGGCGGACGGCCTGGAGATCGACGAGTCGCTGCTGACCGGCGAGCCCGACCCCGTCCTCAAGCACCCCGGCGACCACGTGATGTCCGGCTCCTTCGTGGTGGCGGGCGCGGGCGCGTTCACCGCCACCAAGGTCGGCCGGGAGGCGTACGCCGCCAAGCTCGCCGAGGAGGCCAGCCGGTTCACCCTGGTCAAGTCCGAGCTGCGCACCGGCATCGACCAGATCCTGCGCTTCATCACCTACCTGCTGGTCCCCACCGCGATCGGCCTGATCATCAGCCAGCTCGCGGTGCAGCGCAACGACTGGAAGGAGGCCGTGCGCCGGATGGTGGCGGGCATCGTGCCGATGGTCCCCGAGGGCCTGGTGCTGCTCACCTCGGTGGCCTTCGCGATCGGCGTGATCCGGCTCGGCCGCAAGCAGTGCCTGGTCCAGGAGCTCCCGGCGATCGAGGGCCTGGCCCGGGTCGACACCGTCTGCCTCGACAAGACCGGCACCCTCACCGAGGGCGGCATGGACCTGGTCGACCTCCGCCCGCTCGCCGGCTCCGACGGGACGCCGTCGACCGAGAAGACCGACAGGACCGACAGGACCGACAGGGCAGACAGGGCCGTCCTGGCCGAGGCGCTCGGCGCGATCGGCGCCGCCGACACCCGCCCCAACCCCAGCATGCAGGCCGTCATCGACGCGTACGGGCCCCCGCCGGAGGGCCGCTGGCGGCTGCTGGAGGCCGTCCCGTTCTCCTCCGCCCGCAAGTGGAGCGGCGTCCAGCTGCTGGAGCCCGGCGGCACCGAGGGCAGCTGGCTGCTCGGCGCCCCCGACGTGCTGCTCCCGGCCGGCTCCCCCGCGCTCGCCGAGGTGGACGAGCTCGGCGCCAAGGGCCTGCGGGTCCTGCTGCTCGGCCGCAGCCCGCTCCCGCTGGACGACCCCGACCCGGCCGCCGGACTGGAGCCGCTCGCCCTGCTGGTCCTCCAGCAGCGGCTGCGCGAGGACGCCGCGGACACCCTGCGCTACTTCCGCTCCCAGGACGTCCGGGCCAAGGTCATCTCCGGCGACAGCGCCGTCTCGGTCGGCGCGGTCGCCGCCCACCTCGGCCTGCCCGGCGCCGAGACCGCGACCGACGCCCGCACCCTGCCCACCGACCCCGGGCAGCTCGCCGAGGCCGCCGACCGCACCGCCGTCTTCGGCCGGGTCACCCCGCAGCAGAAGCGCGCCCTGGTCGGCGCCCTGCAGTCGAAGGGCCACACCGTCGCGATGACCGGCGACGGCGTCAACGACGTCCTCGCCCTCAAGGACGCCGACATCGGCGTCGCGATGGGCACCGGCTCGGACGCCACCCGGGCCGTCGCCCAGATCGTGCTGCTGGACGACCGCTTCGCCACCCTGCCCTCGGTGGTCGCCGAGGGCCGCCGGGTGATCGGCAACATCGAACGCGTCGCCGGGCTGTTCCTGGTCAAGACCGTCTACTCGGTGCTGCTGGCCCTGCTGGTGGTGTTCACCCAGGTCCCGTACCCGTTCCTGCCCCGGCACTCGACGGTGCTGTCCTCGCTGACCATCGGCATCCCGGCGTTCTTCCTCGCCCTCGCCCCCAGCAACGAGCGCGCCCGCACCGGCTTCGTCCGCCGCGTCCTGCGACTGGCCGTCCCCGGCGGCCTGGTCTGCGGCGCCGCGACCTTCACCGCGTACGCGCTGGCCCGCGGCGACGACGAGACCACCCTGAAGGCCGACACCTCGGTCGCCACCCTGACCCTGTTCATCACCGCCATCTGGGTCCTCGCCATCGTCGCCCGCCCCTACACCTGGTGGCGCCTGCTGCTGATCGGCACCATGTCGGGCGCGTTCGCCCTGGTCCTGGTGGTCCCCTGGCTCGCCGACTTCTTCCAGCTCCAACTCGTCGGCTGGCGCGACCCGCTGACCGGCGTCGCGATCGCCCTGATCGCGGGCTGCCTGCTGGAGGTCACCTCGCGGATCTTCGTCGAGAAGAACTCCTAGACGCTCGAAGGGGAACAGCCAGGGGCCCGGGAACGGCGGGTCCGTGCTGCGCACAGGCCCCGTCAGGGGCCCGGGGAACGGCGGGTCCGTGCTGCTGACGACCGGAGCCCATCGAAGGTCCGTGCTGCTGCGTGTCTGAAACAGAACCCGAAGCAGACGCACGCAACGGCAGTGCACCGCCCGCAGCCACGGCCTCGCCGTTCCCCGAGCCCCTGTCGGGGGCTCTACTCGTAGTCGCGCGCCGCCAGCAGCTCGTACGCCCGGTCCGGTTCGGTGAGGGCGGCGAGGATCTCGAAGCGGCGGTGCCACTGGTGGACGGACCAGGCGAGGCCGGCGGCGAGGCCCTCGGGGGTGGCGGCGTGCAGCAGGCCGGGGACCGGGGGGACGTCGAACTCGTCGTCCTCGTCGGCGGCCTCGGCGGTGTCCGGGTCGTAGGGCAGTTCGGGGGCGGTCGCGCCGGTGTCCCAGCGCCAGGCCACGTGGGCCTCCTCGCCGTCGGGGCCGACGACCAGGAGTTCGTCGTGCTCCTCGTAGACGGCGGGGCAGCCGGGGAGGAGTTCGCGGACCACCGCGGGGGTGCGGTGCAGGGTGCCCTCGGAGAGCACCCGGCCGCCGGCGACCTCGCTGGCCAGCGAGACGTGCAGGCGCTCGGCGAGGGCGGGGGCGAGCAGCGGGTGGACGGGCAGCACGGCGTGGTCGTGGAGGAGTTCGACCAGGTCGGGGGCGTCGGCGACGACCGCGTTCGCGGCGTCCACGATGACGGTGCGGTCGTCCCGACGGCCGCTCTCGGAGTCCAGCGGGGCGAGGGCCCGCACCACGTCCAGGGGTTCGACGCGCTCGGCCGGGAGGGCCGCCAACAGGCTGTAGATGCCGTGCAGTTGGCGGTGGCTGACCTCGGAGAGCGGGTCGGTGAGCCGGTCGATCAGCTCGTCGGGGCCGTGCGGTTCGGCGAGCAGCGCGTTCAGCGTGGTGCGCACGCCGAGCGCGTGCAGGAACTGCGGGTCGAGGTCGGTCCGGGCCTCGTCGTAGAGGCCGCGGAGCAGCGGGTCGGCCCCGGCGGCGCGCAGGCCGGCGGGTTCGCGGCCGTCCAGGACGGGGTGGTCGCGCAGCCACCAGGCGGTGTACGGGGGGAGGTCGGTGTAGCTGCCGTCGGGCAGCAGGGTGCGCACTGGTGTCACCACGGCGTCCCGGTACGGGGGCCGGGCGAGCAGGGCGAGGGCTTCGGGCCAGGCGTCGTCGGCGACCAGGTCGAGGTCCCGGACGGCGAGCAGTTCGGCGGCGACCGGCGGGACGCCCAACTCCCCGGCGTCGTCGGCGTGCAGGGCTTCGAGGGCGTCCTCGCACCATTCGGCGAGGCCGTCGGGGGCCTCGTCGAGCAGGCCGGTGGGGGCACCGCCGGCGGCCCGGTCGGCGGGGGCGGTGGGGTCGAGGCGCTCCAGGTCGTCGGGGTCGAGGACGACGTCCTCGGCGCGCACCAGGGTGAAGGAGGTGAGCGCGCCGGCCGCCGCCAGCACCTCGGGGCCCCAGCGTTCCAGCAGGTCGTCGTCGACGAAGGCGGCCTCGTCCTCGTCCACCAGGTGGGCCAGCGGGCTTTCGGGGAGCAGGAGTTCACCGGCGCGGGCGAGTTCGCCCTCGTCGTCGGGCAGGGCGAGGCGGGCCAGCCAGGGGTGTTCGCCGGGGGCGGGGGCGGCGGCCCTGACCAGGGCCAGGACGGCGTCGGCGAGGTCGACGGCGGCGTCGTAGTCGTCCTCGCCGAGTTCCAGCGAGCGGGCGACGGCGGCGCGCACCTCGGGGGTGTCCAGGACGCCGGCGGGGGTGGCGGTGGCGGCGCCGAGCTTGGCCAGCAGCGGGTGCGCGGCCTCGGGGTGGGCCAGCCGCAGGTCGAGCAGGTCGAGGGCCTCGGCGAGCGCGTCGGGGTAGCCCTCGTAGCCGGCCCAGTCGGCGGCGTCGGAGGGCAGCAGGACCCGGCGCGGGCCGGTGACGGTGCGGCCGTCGGCGAGCGGGACGGGCAGCGCGCCGAGCGCCTCCGGGTCGGCGCCGCCGAGGGCCGCGTACAGGCTCCGCCACCAGGCGGGTTCGCGTTCCAGGCCGCCGAGTTGGTCGACCACCTCGGCGAGCGGGGTGCGGCGCACGCCGAGGGTGCGCAGTTCGGTGCGGCGCTCCAGGCCGGCCGGGAGCAGGCCGGGGAAGATCGGGGCGAGCGCCTCGACCACCGACCGGTCGGCGCCCTCCAGCACGACGGCGTCGCGCGGGCGGAGCGCGGGGGTGCCCTCCTCGGTGCCGTCGGGGTGCGGCAGGAAGGGCGTCTCGGGCAGCCGGGCCAGCACGGCGGTGCGCAGCGCGTTGTCGAGCGCGCCCTGGCCGAGCGGGGCGGGGACGAGGTCCAGCGAGCCGAGGTCGGCGCCGCGGGCGCGCAGCAGGTCGGCGTAGGCGTCGGCGGCGCGCTCGGTGAGGAAGTCGGTGAGCGGGCCGGGCGCGACGTGCCGCCGGGTCGGGTCGAGCGGGTACGAGGCGATCAGCAGGGCGGGGACGCCGAGCGGTTCGTCGCTGGGGGTGGGCGCGTGCAGCACGGGGGTGGTGCGCGGGCGCTGCGGGCGGCCGGCCCCGTCGACCGGGACGGCCCAGGTGAGCGTCCAGTGGGGGCGGGCCCGCTCCTCGGTGGTGCGGTCGGCGAGGAGCTCGGGGGCGGCGGTGCCGGTGGCGCTGACGGTCTGCCAGGTGGTGCTGCGCTCCCCGTCGGTGATGGTGACGGTGGGCAGCTGTTCGGGGCGCGGCGGGTGCGCGGTGCGGGTCAGGGTGCGGACGCCCTCGGGGGTGTCGACGACCACCTCGGCGAGGCCGGGCAGGGTCAGCAGCAGGGCGTCGTCGACCTCGGCGAGCAGCCGCCGGGTGAGGTCCTCGGCGGCGGCGTCGCGCAGCGGCAGGACGACCACCGTGTGGTAGCCCTCGGGGGCTTCGCCCTCGGCCGCGAACGGCACCCGGAGCACCGGCAGGTGGCCCTCGCGCCGGGTCAACTCCTCGGTGAGCTGCGGGATTCCGGAGACCAGCGTGCGGGCGTCGGTGAGCGACCAGCGGACGCCGCCGGTGTGCCCGAGCACCGCGGGCTCGTCGCTGACGGCCAGCACGGCGGCGAAGCCGACGCCGAACCGGCCGACCACCTCCCGCTCGTCGCCGCGCTTGGCGGAGGCCCGCAGGGTGGAGAGCGACTCGACCGCGGCGGCGTCCAGCGGGGCGCCGGTGTTGGCGGCGGCCAGCACGCCGTCGCGCAGGGTCAGCCGGAGCCGGCCGGGGACGCCCGCCCGGGCGGCCGCGTCGGCCGCGTTCTGGGCGAGTTCGACGATCAGCCGGTCCCGGTAGCCGCCGAGGGCGAGTTCCTCCTCGGCGTTGGCGTCCTCCCGGAATCTGGCGGGCGCGGCCGTCCAGGCGGTGAGCACGGTGTGCCGCAGCCGGGCCGTGTCGAAGACGTCCGACTCCTCGGGGGACGCCGCGCTGCCGATGATCCGAGACTCCACGTGCCGAGCCGCCCTTCGCGTGGTCTGCGTACGAGTCGGCATTCTGCCAGTCGTCTCCGACGGGCCACGCGCGCTGGGCGCGGAACCGGGGGCGCGGGGAACCGCGGGCGGCGGCGACGGGCGTCAGCGGGATCGCGGCACGGACGGCGGGTTGCCGCCGCTTCGCGATCCCGCTGTGCGCGCACCTGCCGGAGCGCGGCGCCTACGCGTGGCCGAGTTCCTCGGCCGGGCCGTCCGGTTCGACCGAGCCGGAGGTGCGGTCGGGGCGCAGCGGGAGGGGTTCGACGACGGTCTCGTCGAGGATGAGTTCGCTGGGGACGGGCGGGGCGGGCAGCACGGCGGCCTCGGAGTGCGCGCCGCAGCCGTAGGCGAGCGAGACGACCTGGCCGTCGGCGGGCCCGAACTCGTTGCCGCAGACGCCGAACGCCTGGCCGAGCGAGCCGCCGATCGGGACGAGGAAGCCGCAGGTGTCGCAGGAGGCGGGGGCGGACTGCGCCATCGGGGTCTGCGGGCCGTACGCGGTCTCCCAGCGTTCGGCGGCCTGGTGCAGGCCGCGCCGGGACAGCACGCGGGGGCGGCCGAGTCCGAGCTCCTCGGCGATCGCGCCGATCGCGGCGCGGGCGGGCGCCGGCTGGACGTCCTCGGCGGTGGCGTCCTCGTCCTCGGCGGCCTCGGCGAGCGCCGAGTTGGGGGCGATCTCGTCCTCGCCGGTCCAGCCGGGTTCCAGGCGCAGGTCGTCGGCGCCGGTGGGCAGCAGGTCGCCGGGGCCGAGGTCGCCGGGGCGCAGGCGCTCGCTCCACGGGACCCACTGCGGGGCGAGGACGGCGTCCGCTCCGGGGAGCAGGGCGACCTCGTCCAGGGTGACGTTCTTGGCGCGCGGGGCGCGGGCGACGGTCACCGCCCAGTGCCAGCCGCGGTAGGCCGGGTCGAGGCATTCGAAGGTGTGGGTGACGACGCGCTCGGCGTCCGCGCCCGCCTTCACGTGGGGGCCGACGACGGCCTCTCCGACGCTGTCCACCACTGCCTGACGGGCGAGGCCGACGGCCTCCGCACAGAGCCGGTCAGGGGTACGGCTTCGCATCGCAGCACTCACGGCGTCGGTTCTCTCCCAGTCCTGTCGTCCTGCGGCTCGCGGCGGCACCCGGTGGGCGGGGGCCCGCTCCGGCCGCCGCTGCACCTCTCCGGGGCGGCCCCCGCGAGCACGGGGCCGGTCCATTCTGCTAGACCCGGGGCCGCTCCGTGGCCGGGCCGCGCCGCCCAGGTCGGCCACCCCCCTGCGGGAGGCCGGGCGTGCGCGTAGTGCAGGCTACCCGCCGGTCGGCGGTACAGCACAGTCCGGGCCGTGGGGGCGGGCGCGCCGACGCCCGGACAATCACTCGTTAGGTCGGCGATTCTCGGGCAGGATGGGTGTGTGGCGGAGGAGAAACCGCCGCAGCACGGACCGCGTCCCGGGCCGTCCGAAGGCCGTTCCGGGGCGTCCGCCGTGTCGCGGCCGCATCCTGTGGCCCCCGGTGAGCCGGAGGCGGGCGAGGCGCGCCCGACGGACGGTCAGGAGCGTTCCGGGGAGCCGCCGACGGTGCGGGCCCGCGGCTTCTGGGCCCGCGTCGCGTCGGCGGTGGGGGTGCGCACCGGCCGGGTGGTGCACGGGACGGGCCGCCGGATCCGGCGGGCGACGTCGGCGGAGGGCGCGGGCGAGTCGGGCCTGGCGAAGCTGATCGAGCTGCACGCGCTGAACTCGTTCGGCGACATGCTGATCACGGTGGCGCTGGCGTCCACCATCTTCTTCTCGGTGCCGACCGGCGAGGCCCGCGGCCGGGTCGCGCTGTACCTGCTGATCACGATGGCGCCGTTCGCGGTGCTCGCCCCGGTGATCGGCCCGCTGCTGGACCGGCTGCCCAACGGCCGCCGCTCGGCGATGGCGATGTCGATGCTGGCGCGGGCGGCGCTGGCCTGGGTGATGGCGGCGACGGTGACCGGCGGCGGGCTGGCGCTGTACCCGGAGGCGCTGGGCGTGCTGGTGGCGTCGAAGGCGTACGGGGTGGTGCGCAGCGTGGTGGTGCCGCGGCTGCTGCCCGCCCAGTTGTCGCTGGTGAAGGCGAACTCGCGGGTGACGCTGGCGGGTCTGCTGACCACGCTGGTGGCGGGCGGGGTGGGCGGGCTGCTGCACCTGATCGGGCCGGGGTGGCCGCTGCGCGGGGCGTTCGTGGTGTTCGTGATCGGGACGCTGATGGCCTTCCACCTGCCGCACCAGGTGGATTCGGCGAAGGGCGAGCAGCGGGCGGAGCTGCTCTCGGAGCCGCAGGAGGCGCGCCCCAAGGGGGTGTTGCGGGCGGTCGGCCCCTCGGTGGTGATGGCGCTGCGCGGGGTGGCGGCGCTGCGCTGGCTGGTCGGGTTCCTGGTGATGTTCCTGGCGTTCCTGATCCGCCGGGAGCCGCCGGGCGGCCTGCCGGGGACGGTGGCGCTGGGGCTGGTCGCGGCGGCGGCGGGGCTGGGCAACGCGCTGGGGTCGGTGCTGGGGTCGTGGCTGCGCACCCGCGGTTCGGAGGTGCTGGTGACCTCGGTGCTGGCGCTGGCGACGGTGGCGGCGGCCGCGGCGGCGCTCTGGTACGGGGTGGTGACGGTGACGGTGGTGGCGGGCGTCGCCGGGATGGCGGCGTCGCTGGGCAAGCTGGCGCTGGACGCGCTGATCCAGCGGGACGTGCCGGAGGCGGTGCGGACCTCGGCGTTCGCCCGGTCGGAGACGGTGCTGCAGCTGAGCTGGGTGGCGGGCGGCGCGGTGGGCATCTCGCTGCCGCTGAACCCGGTGCTGGGGCTGACGGTGGCGGCGGGCGTGATGACGGTGATGCTGCTGTGGACGTTCCGCTCGCTGCTGCGGGTCGGGCCGCGCCGGTCGACGGCCCGGCCCCGGGTGGCCTGAGCGGCGGCCCGGCCCGGGGCGGGGTGCGCCGCGCGGCCGGGGCGGGGTGCCCGGCGCGCCCGCGCACGGCGTAACCTCGGGCGACTCGGGCACCCCGGCGTCGTGTGATCACGGAAGGCGAGTAGCCTCTTGCGCATGAGCCTCAGCACCCGTGCCATCGCCGGTATCGCCGGCGTCGTCGTCGTCGGCGCCGCCTCCCTCGGTACCGGTATCTACTGGGCGAACGACGCCGGCAAGCCCCGCGAGAACGTGGCGACGATGGTGGTCGGCACCTCCAGCACCACCGCGGCCCCCTTCTGCTACAACGACGGCAAGCCGCTCGACAACGACGCCCTCAGCGCCTGCCTGGAGGGGATCAAGCAGGCCCGCAAGGACGGCAAGCTCCCGGAGCTGGACGTCCGGGCCAGCGACCAGATCGGCGTCGGGGTGCCCAAGGACCTGGCGAAGAAGGGCTGGTTCGCGCTGACCAACGGCGGCTCCGGCGGCCAGACGGCGCTGGCCGGCGGGGCGCAGGGCGAGGTCGTCACCGGGGTCACCTACTCCGGTTCGAAGAGCGCCGGCCCGCTGATGTCCTCCAACGACGTGACCTCGGTGACGGTGGTCTCGCAGGACAAGGCGTCCCAGGAGTACTACGCGGTCTGGGCCTTCGACCTGAACAACAAGAACAGCTGACGCTCCGGTCGATGACCGTCGAGCGCACCGACGAGCAGTCCGGCCCCGCGGCCGGGCTGCTCGTCGTCGTCGCCGTGGAGGCGGAGGCCGAGGCGGTGCGGCGCGGGCTGGGCCCGGGCTCGGGGGCCGGGGTGCTGGCCGCCGGGGTCGGCCCGGCGGCCGCGGCGGCGGGGACGGCGGTGGCGCTGGCCCGCGGCCGGTACCGGCTGGTGCTGTCGGCGGGCATCGCGGGCGGTTTCGCACCCGCCGCGCCGCTCGGCTCGCTGGTGGTGGCGGACGCCGTGGTGGCGGCCGACCTGGGCGCCGAGACGCCGGACGGCTTCGCGGACGTCACCGAGCTGGGCTTCGGCGCGGTGCGGCACCCGGTGCCGCCGGGCCTGGTCGCGGCCCTCGCGGGGGCCTGCGGCGGGGCGGTCGGCGAGGTGCTGACGGTGTCCACGGTGACCGGTTCGGCGGAGCGCGCCGGGGCGCTGAGGAAGCGTCACCCGCGGGCGCTGGCCGAGGCGATGGAGGGTTTCGGGGCGGCCGAGGCGGCCGCCCGGTTCGGGCTCGCGGCCGGTGAGCTGCGGGCCGTGTCCAATGCCGTCGGGCCGCGCGACCGCGCGTCCTGGCGGATCGGCGAGGCGCTGGCGGCCCTGGAGCGGGCCTTCGCCGCGCTGCCGCCGCTGCCCCACCTGCTCAAGGAGGTCTGAGATGGCCGAGCCGCTCAGCGTCGCGTACTCACCCTGCCCGAACGACACCTTCGTCTTCCACGCCTGGGCGCACGGCCTGGTGCCGGGCGCCGGCGCGCCCGAGGTCCGGTTCGCCGACATCGACGTCACCAACGGGCTGGCCGAGCGCGGCGAGCTGGACGTGCTGAAGATCTCCTACGGGCAGCTGCCCTGGGTGCTGGACGAGTACGCGCTGCTGCCCTGCGGCGGGGCGCTCGGCCGGGGCTGCGGGCCGCTGGTGCTGACGGCCGGGCCGCTGGAGGCGGCGGCGCTGGCCGGGCGGCGGGTCGCGGTGCCGAGCGAGCGCTCGACGGCGTACCTGCTGTTCCGGCTGTGGGCGGCCGAGGCGGTGCCGGGCGGGTTCGGCGAGATCGTGGTGCTGCCGTTCCACGAGATCATGCCGGCCGTGCGGGCGGGCGAGGTGGACGCCGGACTGGTGATCCACGAGGCCCGGTTCACGTACGGGCAGTACGGGCTGCACTGCCTGGCCGACATGGGCGAGGCGTGGGAGGGGGCCACCGGGCTGCCGATCCCGCTGGGCGCGATCGTGGCCCGGCGCTCGCTGGGCGCCGAGCGGCTGCGCGAACTGGCCGACACCGTGCGGCAGTCGGTGCGGGCGGCCTGGGCGGACCCGGCGGCCTCCCGGGAGTACGTGCTGGCGCACGCCCAGGAGATGGACCCGGCCGTCGCCGAGCAGCACATCGGGCTGTACGTCAACGAGTTCACCGCGGACCTCGGCGAGGACGGCTACGCGGCGGTGCGCGGCCTGCTCACCCGGGCCGCCGAGCAGGGACTCGTCCCCGCCGTCGACCCGGGCGCGCTGGCCTTCCCCTGAGCGGTCGTCAGGGCGGGGCTCAGACGTCGAACTGGTCCGCGATGGCGCGCAGCACCATGGCGATCTTCTGGCCCTCCGGCTTGCTCGGGTAGCGGCCGCGCTGCAGACCCGGCAGGACGCTGTCCAGCTTGGTGATCAGGTCCTGGACGATCGGGGCCATGTCGTCGGCGCTCTTGCGCTGGGCGGCGGCCACCGAGGGCAGCGCGTCGAGCAGTTGGACGCTCATCGCCTGGTCACCGCGGTGTCCGGCGGCGACGCCGAACTCGACGCGCTGGCCCGGCCGCAGCGTGGTGACGCCCGCGGGCAGCGCCTTGGTGTGGACGAAGACCTCGCCGCCGTCGTCGCGCGACAGGAAGCCGTAACCCTTCGTCTCGTTGAACCACTTGACCTGGCCGGTGGGCATCTCGAACAGTCCTCGGTATCGGGTGCGTGCGACCCCGTCGGGCCGCGGGTGGACGTGCGGACGGGCGCCCCGAGCGGGCGGCCGGTTTCGCTCAGTGGAGCAATGATCCCTCAGCGTTCAGCGGAACGGCGAAGGGATTCCGGACCGGGGCGCGGCCGTGCCTCGCGCCTGCTGCGCCGTCCACTGGCTCACACCCCCGATCGGTGACGGGCGGGCGTTCGTGGACCATCCGTCAGGTCCGCCCGCGCGATGGCTGCATACCCGGGGGCGGCGAGGGTCGAAACTCCTTGCGCGCACGGAGTTGCGCGCTGTGACGCGCGGCCGGTCAGGCGGGGTCGGTCAGGTGGTCGGAGAGCCAGCCGAGCGAGGCCGGGAGCATCCGGGACCAGGTGGTGAAGTTGTGCCCGCCGCTGTCCAGGGTGATCGCGGAGACCTTGGTCGCGGTGCCCCTGGCGGCGGCCCGGAACCGCTCGGTCTGCTCCTGGTAGTCGCCGTCGCCCTCCCGGCTGCCGCCGACCAGCAGCGCGGTGGCGGGGGCGGGCAGGTGGGTCAGGCGCCAGTCCAGGTCGGCCTGCTCGCGGCGCTGCCCGTCGCCGCCGAACAGGTCTCCGGTGGTCGGGTCCTCGGCGGCCCGGTAGTAGCCGGACAGCGACACCGCGGCGGCGAACACGTCGGGGTGACGCATCGCCAGCTTCAGCGCGCAGTAGCCGCCGGTGGAGTTGCCGATCACGCCGAGGGAGCCGGGCCCGGACGCGATCCGGTAGGAGGCGCGCAGCGCGGCGGGCACGTCGGTGCTGAAGTACCGGTCGGTCTGCGGGCCGCCCGGCACGTCCTCGCACTCGGTGTCCCGGGGCATCGCCGGGGAGGGCCGCATCAGCACCAGCACGATCGGCCGGGCCTTGCCCTGCTCGGTCAGCTTCAGCTGCACGGACGGGTAGTTGAGCTTGCTGACCAGGTTCTTCGCGTCGCCGGGGAAGCCGGTGACGGCGATCGCCGCCGGGAAGCGCTTGCCCTGGTAGCCGGGCTGGAAGTACTGCGGCGGCAGGTAGACGTAGCCCTCGGTGGACAGGCCGGTGGACGCCCCGGGCAGCCGGACCTTCTCCAACCGGCCGACCTGCTCGGGGGCGCGGCCGGTGGCGCCGGTGTCGCGGACGTTCTCGGTGGACAGCCGCTGGACGCCCGGGTCGCGGCCGAGCAGCTGGTTCTGAATGGTCACCGGGCCGTCCTCGCCGGTGCCCAGCAGGTCGTCCCAGCTGCTGTAGAAGGCGAAGTAGTTGTTGGCCAGCAGGGCGAGCGTGCAGAGCACCGCCAGCTGGGTGCCGACGACGGTGCCGAGCCGGCCCAGCACCGGCCGCCAGCCGCGCCCGGCCAGCCGGGGCCAGAGCAGGACGGTGCCCGCCACCGTCAGCACCGACAGCAGCGCCGACAGCGCCAGCACCTTGTGACCGGTCAGTCCCATCCCGCCGCACGCCCCGCTCGTCCGTCGCCGTTCCCGTTCCGGTCATCAGCATGCCTGAGGGATTCCTGGGAATCCTGAGCGTTCAGTCGGAGCGCGCGTCGCCGCGCCCCCGCCGATCGGAGGGGGTGCGCGGTGGGAGAATCGGGGGGAGCGACCCGCGCGAAGGAGTGGTGAGAGTGAGCGACCGGCCCGACAGCCCGGGAGACGTCCTGGTCCGCGTCGGCGGCATCGTGTTCGGACTGGGCATGCTGTCCGTCGTCGCGGTCTTCGTGCCGTACGTCTTCGACCTGACCCGGCTGCCGTCCTTCGCGTACTGGCTGGCGATGCTGATGCCGCTGGGCCTGCTGGTGGCGCTGTCCGGCCTGTTCGCCGACGCCCGGGCGGGCGCCCGGCGGCGGCGCGCGAAGCGGGCCGCCGCCGCGGGCTGAACCACCGGCCCCGGCGGGCGGCCGCCCGGGGACGCTCGGCACAAGCCCTCAGCAAGCGCTCAGTAGGCGCTCAGCAGGCGCTCAGCGGGCCCTCGGCGGGCGTCAGCGGGCCAGGTGCCCGGCCAGCCAGGCGGGGAACTCGGTGAGGTCGCGCAGCACGGCGTCCGCACCGGCCGCGGCGAGCTCGTCCGGGCCGTACGGGCCGGTGGCCACCCCGACCGCGACGGCGTCGGCCGCCCGGGCGCCGCGGATGTCGCCCAGGTGGTCGCCGACGTAGACGTCCGCGCCGTGCGCGCGCAGCGCCTCGCCCTTGGTCTCCGCCCACAGGTCGCCGACCAGCGCGTCCACCTCCAGGCCGAAGCCGTCCAGGTGGCGGCGGGCGTTCGGCTCCCACTTGCCGGTGATCACCAGCACCCGGCCGCCCGCCGCCCGGACGGCGGCCACCGCGGCCAGCGCCCCGGGCAGCTCCAGCGTCGGCGCGAGGGCGTGCTCGACGTACAGCTCGCGGTAGCGCTCCACGACGGCGTCCAGGCGCTCCGGCGGGAACCAGTTGGCGAGCTCCTGCGCCAGCGGCGGCCCGAGCCGGCTGACCACCAGGTCGGAGTCGATGACGGTGCCGGTCTCGGCGGCCAGCACGTCGTAGGTGGCCTTGATGCCGGGGCGGGTGTCGAGGAGCGTCATGTCGAGGTCGAAACCGACGGTGAGAGCCATGCCGCCAGCCTAGCCAGCGGGGTTTCCGGCCGGAAAAGCCGGGGGCAAAACCGCATTGCGGACATACTTGGCCGTACCGCCCGCCGCCACCGCCCCACCGCCCGTCCGACCGCCGCCGGAGGTCCCAGGTGCCACCCCCGCTCTCCCGCCGGGCCGCCCTCGCCGGGCTCGGCGCCGTCCTGCTCACCGGCTGCGGACCGGAGGTGCTGCCCGCCGGGCCGCCGCCGTCCGGCACCGCCGCCGGGAGCCCGCAGCCCAGCCCCAGCCCGCGCCCGGACGTCACGGCGGCCTCGGCGGACGGGCCGGTCACCGTGCCCGGCGGGGTCCGGCGGGTGGTCGTGCTGGACACCGCCGAGCTGGACTCCGCGATGACGCTGGGCATCACCCCCGTCGGCGCCGCCAAGGCCCCGCTGGACGCCGGACTGCCCGCCTACTGGCCCGCCTCCCGGCTGGCCGAGGTCGCCGTGGTCGGCGACATCGGGGCCGCCCCCGACACGGCGGCGATCGCCGCCCTGCGCCCGCAGCTGATCCTCACCAACCTGGCCCGGGACGCCGACCACACCGGGGCGCTGCGCGCGGTCGCCCCGACCGTCGTCACCCGGACCACCGGCGCGCCCTGGAAGGAGGACTTCCAGCTGCACGCCGCCGCCCTGGACCGGCGCGAGCAGGCCGCCGCCGCGGTCGCCGCGTACGGGCGGCACGTCGACCAGGCCCGGGCCGCGCTGGCCTCGGCCGGGGCCACCGGGCAGCGGATCAGCCTGGTCCGGTTCGTCGAGGGCTCGCCCGCCGTCCGGGTCTACGCCCGGCAGAACTTCCCCGGCAGCGTCCTGTCCGACCTCGGCCTGCCCCGCCCGGACGCGCAGAACGCCGACCGGTTCGACCTCGGGACCACCCCCGACCAGCTCGCCGCCGCCGACGGCGACCTGCTGCTGTACGCCGGCTACGGCGACCCGGGCCGCAACGGCCTGACCGCCACCCTCGCCTCCCCCGGCTGGCACGCCCTGGGCGCCGTCCGCGCGCACCGCGCCTTCCCGGTCGACGACCAGCTGTGGTTCCAGGGCATCGGCTACACCGGCGCGCACTTCCTGATCGCCGAACTCCTGTACGTCCTCGGCGCGGACTGAGCCCGGCCCGGTCAGTCCTTGCGGCGGCGCAGCGTCACCGCCAGCACGAACAGCGCCGTCAGCAGCGCCGCCGCCCGCAGCACGCCCGGCGCGGCCGCCCAGGTGGTCGCGCCCGCGTCCGTGCCGGGGGTCAGCGGGCTGCCCCAACGGCCCTTCTCCCGGCCCCAGTTCCACACCGTCAGGCCGGTCACCGTGATCAGCGGGATGCCCAGCACGGCGAACTTCTTCACCAGGTCGGTCCAGCCCCGGGACAGGTACGCCACCGCCCAGCCGAGCAGCATCACCAGCAGCGTGCCGGTCACCGCCCCGCCCAGCAGCAGGGCCGCCCCGAGCAGCAGCAGCGGCGCGGGCTTCCGGGACCCCGCCGCCACGGGCACCGGCGCCGACGGGACGTCAGCGGCCGTCTTCGGCTTGCCGAACAGCACCGCCCGGACGATCCGGCCCGCCCCCGGCCGCGGCTTCCCGGGGTCGGGCGCCGCCGCCTCCTCCGCCTCCGCCTCGGGCTCGGGCTCGGGCTCGGCTTCCGGCTCCGGCGCGGGCTCGGCGCCGGGCAGGTCGAAGTACCTGGCGGTCCAGCCGGGTTGGTCACTGCCGAAGCCCGGCGTGTCCAGGTCCTCCGTGTACGCGAAGACCTGATCGACCTCGGCCGGGGAGGACATCGCCGGGGCGGGTGCCGCCGGGCCCGGGGCCGGGGCCGCCGGGGCGGGCTTCGCCGGGGCGGGCTTCGCCGGTGGCGGCACCGCGGGGGGTGCCGCCGGGGCCGGGGGCCGCGCGGGG
>NZ_JBSGET010000157.1:0-19275 GCF_053603035.1 Kitasatospora sp. NPDC004272
CGCGGGGGCGGCGGGCGCGCTGCCGCGCCCGGCCGGTCAGGGCAGCCGGTGCCCGTCCGGGCCGTCGTGCCCGCCGTCCCGCACCTCGTGGGCGGTCTCCCGGCCGGTGGCCCGCAGCTCCTGCGCCGCGTGCTGCCCGGCGTCCCGGGCGGCCGCCGCGGTGGTGTCGGCGGCCTGCCGGGCGGCGGCCTCCACGGACCGCACCGCCCGGGCGGCCGGGTCGTGCAGGTCGTCCCGGACCTCCCGCGCGGTGTCGAGGGCGGCCCGCTTCACCGGCTCCAGCAGCTCCGGGTGCTCGCGCAGCCGCTCGCCGCCGCGCTCCTCGATCCGGCTGGCGGGCAGCAGCGCCGCCGCGAGCAGCCCCGCGCCGAACGCCACCAGGCCCGCACCCAGCGGGCTGCCCTGCGTCCGCCGGCGCACCTGCTCGGGCGCCCGCCGGACGGACTCGCCCAGCTGGGCGGCGCCCCCCTGCGCGGTGCGGCCCAGCCGGGCGGCGGTGTCACCGGTGGCGTCCGCCGCGTGGCGGGTCGACGCGGCGCTGTCGTGGACGGGTCCCATCACTCGCTCCTTGATCCCGGTCATCGTGCGGCGTGCGGCGTCGGCCCGGCGGTGCACCACCCGGCTCGGGGTGATCCGGTCGGCGAGCCGGTCGACGTTCTGCGCCAGGTGCGCCCGGCGGGCCTCGACCTCGTTCCTCAGCTCATCGGGTGTCGCGCCCATGCGGCGTCCTCCTTCAGGGTCTGCACGGTCTGTTCGGGCTTGAGCCGGACGTCCTTCAGCCGCTTGCGGCCGGTGCTCCACAGCACCGCCCCGGCCAGCGCCCACAGGGCGGTGACCACCAGGGCGGCCCAGGCCGGGGGCATCAGCGCGGCCAGCGCGAAGACCACCGTCAGGCTGCCCAGGACGACCGCCATGTGCCCGGCGTACCCGGCCCCGGCGAGCATGCCGGAGGCCTTGCCCGCCTTGGTCGCCTCCTGCTTGATCTCGGCCTTCGCGAGTTCGATCTCGTCGCGCACCAGGCGGCTCAGGTCGCCGGTGATCTCGCTGATCAGGTCGCCCAGCGACTCGTGCCCGCCCCGCTCGGCGGAGCCGGGCGGCTGCCGGGGCGGGGGAGGAGTCCGGCCCGGGACGTCGGCCGAGGGGTACCCGGCGGAGCGGTGGTCGGTGAAAGGTGCGGTCACGGCTCACACCCCCCGGGCCGGCGGCTGCTGCCCCAGGCCGGGGAACGGGGCCTGCTCCCGGTCCTGCTCCCAGCCCTGCTCCCGGCCCTGCTCCTGGCCGGGGAGCGGCCCCTGCAACTGGCCGTGCCGCGGGTCCTCGACGCGGCCGGGGCCCCCGACGGGGCCGGGCTCCGGCGAGTGGCCCGGGTTCGGCCGGTAGGCGGGGGTCGTGCCGTACGGGTCGGAGGTGCCGTACGGGTCGGAGGTGCCGGGCACGGCCGGGGGTACGGCGGGCGGGGCGCTCACCGGGGCCGTCACGACGCCCGACCGGTCCGGCCACGTCCCGTCCCGCTCGTCGCGGCCGGTGGAGCCGCCCCGGTCGCCGAGGCCGTCGAGCCCGTCCTGCCAGTCCTGCCCGTCGTGCCCGTGCTCGGAGGGGCCGTCGGCCGCGGCGACGCCCTTGCCGGCCCGGCCGAGCGCGAACCCGGCCAGCGCCGCTCCCGCCAGGAACAGGCCGGGGCGGCGGCGCGCGAAGTCCTGCACGTCCTCCAGCAGCCCGTCCGGGCCGCGCCGCTGCAGACGGTCGGCCACCCGCTGCCCGCCGTCGGCGAGCTGGGCGACCGCGACGGCCGCCGTCGAGTCGGGCTTGCCGTGCGCGGCCATCTCCCGCAGTTCCGCCGCCAGTCGGCGGACGTTCTCCGCCAGCCGCTCGGTCTGCTCCCTGGCCTGGCCCCGCACCTGGCCGCGGGCCTCGTCGAGCAGGTCCCGGGCCTGCGCGAGCGCCTCCTGGGCGACCCGGGCGGCCTGCTCCTCGACCGTCCCCGCGACCTCACCCGCCCGGTCGGCCACCACGTGCGCGCCCCCGGCGGCGCCGTCCCGCACGCTCCGGGCGGCGGCACCCACCGGGCCGACGTGCTGCTCCGAATCCCAACTTCCCTGATTCGCATAGTCGTTCAAGGCTGCTCCTCACTCCGCGGGTCGGATCGTTCGTGCCGCCCGACTGCCCCGTTCCGGGCGACATACGCAGATATGTCCGCAACCCGTTCGATCCGGCCCCGGCCGCGGCCGCCGCCGCCCCGTCAACCCGCCTGCCCGAAAAGGCGGGTGACGTGCCGTCGGGCGCCGACCGATCCGGCCCCGGCCGGAACCGGGAGCGCCCGGGCGACGTCCTGTCGGGGCATGGACAACAACGCCTTGGGACGGCGCGGACTCCTCCGGACGGCGGTCGCGGGGGCCGCCCTCCTGCCGGTGGCCGGGGCCGTCACCCCGGCCGCCGCCGGCGAGCCGCAGCCACAGCCGCAGTCGCAGCCGCAGGGCGGTGGCGGCGCCGAGACGGCGTTCACCTGGCTGGGCAACAGCGGATGGCGGATCGAGGGCGACGGGCACACCGTCCTGTTCGACCCGTACCTCACCCGCTTCCCTACCCACGGCTTCGACGCCGCCACCCCGCTCACCGTGGCCACCGACGTGGTCGACCGGCACATCGGGGAGCCCGACCTCGTCCTGGTCAGCCACAGCCACTGGGACCACTTCAACGACGTCCCGTACATCGCGAAGAGCCGCGGGGTCCAGGTGGTCGGCACCGCCACCACCTGCCACCTGCTGCGGGCCACCGGCGTGCCACCGGCGCAGCTGATCGTGGTGAAGGGCGGCGAGGTCCTCGACTTCGGCGGGTACACCGTGCGGGTGGTGGCCAGCCTGCACAGCCGCAACGCGACGCACCGCTACTGGGCGCCCGGCACCCTCACCGCCCCGCCCGCCGCCCCGCCCGCGACCATCGGCGAACTCGTCGAGGGCGACACCCTGGCCTTCCAGGTCCGCATCGGTGACGGCCCGTCGACCCTGCTCACCGGCGCCAGCGACTTCGTCGAGCACACCTACGCCGGCCTGCGCCCCGACGTCGCGATGATCGCCGCCGAGAGCACCGCCCGCACCACCCACCAGTACGTGCCGCGGCTGCTCCAGGCGCTCGACCACCCGCGCACCGTCGTCCCCGTGCACTGGGACACCTTCGAGACGCCGCTGGCCGAACCCGCCGTCCAGGACCCCGGGATCGACCTCGACGGCCTCCTCGACCAGGTGCGCCGGCTCTCCCCGCGCACCCGGCTGGTCCGCCCCGAACACCTCGCCACCCTGCGGCTGCGCGCCTGACGGGGGGCGCGGAACGCCGGCGGCCCGCCGGAAGCCGGGGCAGGCACCGAGCCCCCTCCGGCGCGGCCGCCGGCCGACCGGAACGACCCGCGCCGGAGCCCCGCACGACACCCCGTTCGTTCCTCTTCCTGCTCGGCAGCGCCCGCACCGGCGGCAACACCGAGGCACTCGCCCGGGCCGCCGCCGAGCAGCTCCCGGCCGGCACCGCACAGCGCTGGCTGCACCTGGCCTCCCTCGACCTGCCCGAGTACGTCGACGCGCGGCACGCGCCGGGCGGGCCGGAGCCCCGGCCCACCGCCGCGTACACGGGCGTGCGCTTCGGCGGCGTCCTGCTGGGCAACGCCAGCCGCCCGCGCCGAGACCTTCTTCGCCGGGCGGCCCCCGCTCGCCCGCTTCCCGTACGAGGACTGAGGGGGGCTGACGAGGACTGAGGGGGCTGACGGGCAGCGACGGGCAGCGACTGGCGGCGGCTACCCGGCGGAGCGGGTGGCGTTGCGGGCCAGGTTGGCGAGCAGGCGGCGGTTGCGCAGGTGCAGGAGCAGCTCGGTGAGCGGGTTCTCCAGCCGGGCCCCGATCCCGCGCAGCGGGTGCTCGTCGAGCAGCAGCAGGGTGTCGTCGCCCCAGGGGACGAGCGAGAAGGCGATCCGGGCGGTGCCCAGCGGGTCCGCCGCGGCCTCCAGTTCGAGGCGGCGGCCCGGCTCGCAGATCCGGACGACGCAGGTGTCCTCCAGCGTGGCGGGCCCGAGGCCGACCCGGAACCTGAGCCGGGCCCCGACCTCGGGCCACTGCTCGTCCGCGTCCAGGACGTCCTGCGTCCCGACCACCCACTGCGCGTAGCTCCGGGCGTTCGCCAGGACGTTCCAGACCTGCGCGGCGGGGCAGTCGATCAGGCGTTGGCGCTGTGCCATGGGGATCCGTTCCCTTCGGACGGGCGGGTCAGCTCTGCGGCCCGCGCCGGACGGTCGGGCCGCCCGCCGGCAGGAAGCGGGCCGGCGAACGACGGTGGGCGTTCAGCGCGGCGCGGGCGGCGTTGGCGCCGCACGCCCCGTGCACGCCGCCGCCCGGGTGGGCGGAGGCGGAGGCCAGGTAGAGCCGGGCGACCGGGGTGCGGGGCCCGGCCGTGCCCGGGGCGGGACGCAGGAACAGCTGCTGGTGCGGGGCCGCGGTGCCGCCGTTGAGGGCGCCGCCGACCAGGTTGTCGTCGAGCCCGCGCAGCACCGGCGGGGTGAGCACCCGGCGGGCGGCGACCAGGTCGCGGAAACCGGGGGCGAACCGCTCCACCTGCCGCTCGATCCGGTCGGCCATCGCCTCGCCCTCCCGCTCGTCCCACCGGCCGGTGATGCCGTCCGGGCCGAGGTCCGCGGAGATCCGCTGCGGCACGTGCGTGTAGGCCCAGGCCGACTCGGTGCCGCGCGGCGAACGGGACGGGTCGGCCACCGTCATCTGCCCGAACAGCGCGAACGGACGGGCGGGCAGCCGCCCGGTGATCACCTGGTGCGCGAAGTCGCCGAGCTCGTCCAGGTCGGCGCCCAGGTGCACCGTCCCGGCCCGGCCCGCCAGCGGCGCGCTCCACGGCACCGGCCCGCGCAGCGCCCAGTCCACCTTGACGGTGCCGAAGTCCCACTGGAAGCGGCCCACGTCCCGGCGCAGCCGCCCGGGCAGGTGCTCCCAGCCGACCAGGCCGCCGTACAGCGCGGTCGCGGCGGTGTCCGCCAGGACGGCCCGCCGGGCCCGGTGCCGGCAGCCGTCCGCGGTGCGCACGCCGAGCGCCGTCCCGTCCCGCACCAGCACCTCCCGCACCGGCTGCCCGCAGTGCACCTCCCCGCCCCGGGACTCCAGCCGGCGCACCAGCGCCTCCGTCAACGCGGACGCCCCGCCGACCGGCACCGGCCAGCCGTACCGCCGCCCCAGCATCGCCATCAGCCAGCCGAAGGCGCCGCTGCCCGCCGCCTCCGGCAGCAGGTCCGCGTGCAGCGCGCACCCGGCCAGCAGCAGCCCCGGCGCGTCGCCCGCGAACTCCTCCTCGGCGAGGCGCCGCACCGGCAGCGCCAGGAACCGCGCCAGGTCCAGCAGCCCGGCCGGGCGCAGCCGGGCCGCGATCGCCGCGCCCGCCCGCACCGGCGGGAACCGGGTCAGCAGGGCGTTCACCAGGTGCGGCTCCAACTCGTCCCAGCGGTCGGCCAGCCCCAGCCAGGCCCGGGCGTCGGGCCCGCCGAACATCCGCTCCAGCAGCTCCGGGTCCGGCCCGCCGTCGCCGTCCCGGTACAGGCCGGCGCAGCGGCCGTCCGGCAGCGGGTGGGCCAGCACCAGCGGGGCGTGGCTCCAGCGCAGCCCGAACCCGTCCAGCCCCAGCCCCCGGATCGCCGGGGAGGCGACGGCCAGCGGGTGGAAGGAGCTGAACAGGTCGGAGACGAAACGCGGGTCCACGCCCCGGTCGCTGCGCACCGCCCCGCCCGGGACGGGCTGCGCCTCCAGCACCAGGACCCGCCAGCCCGCGTCCGCGAGCAGGTTGGCCGCGACCAGCCCGTTGGGGCCGGATCCGATCACGATCGCGTCAGCCATGCCGGCCTCCTCAGGACCTCGACGGCCCCGCGCCTGCCCGACCAGCCCCGACCGCACACCTGCGGCCGGACATCCGCCCCCGGCCGGGCCCGCTACCGCACCTCGAAGCCGACCAGGCAGGTGTCGTCGTCGGTGTCGGCGCCGCTGAACCGCAGCAGGTGGTCCAGGTGGGCGTCGAGGGCGGCGGCGCCCGCGCGCGGGGCGGCCTCGGAGAGGGCCACCAGGTTGGCGAGCGAGGTGTGCAAGCCCTGGTCGCGGCGTTCGATCAGGCCGTCGGTGTACATCACGATCCGGTCGCCCGGCGCCAGTTCGATCTCGCTCTCCTGGTAGTCGGCCCGGCCGATCACGCCCAGCAGGATGCCGTCCACCTGCGGCAGGCACTCCGCGCTCCCGCCGCGCAGCAGCACCGGCGGGAGGTGGCCGGCCCGGGCCCAGCGCAACCGGCGGTGCTCCGGGTCGTACAGGCCGCAGACCGCGGTGGCGGTGACGTTGTCGGTCAGGTGGTGCGTCACGCTGTTCAGCCAGGCCAGCAGCTGGGCCGGGCCGGCCCCGGTGGCGGCCAGGCCGCGCAGCGCGTTGCGCAGCGCGACCATCCCGGTGGCGGCCTCGATGCCGTGCCCGGCGACGTCGCCGACGCACACCAGCACCTGCCCGGAGGGCAGCGGCAGCGCGTCGTACCAGTCCCCGCCGACCAGGTGGTCCTTCTCGGCGGGCCGGTAGCGCACCGCGACGTCCAGGTTGTTCAGGGTCAGCGGGCCGCTGCTGGGAGGCATGATCGCGTGCTGCAGCTGCCGGACCAGGCGGTGCCGTTCGGCGGCCTGCTGCTCGGTCTGGGCCAGCTGGTCGCGGGTGGCGGCCAGCGCGACCTCGGTCCAGTGCTGGGCGGAGACGTCCTGGTAGGCGCCGCGGACCGCGCTGACCCGCTCCGCGGGGTCGTGGACCGGCTCGGCCACCACCCGGACGTGCCGGCTCACGCCGTCCGGGCGCTGCAGTCGGAAGGCCGTGGACGCCGGGCGGCGGTGGTGCAGCAGGGTGCGCAGGAACCGGTCGACGGCGTGGCGGTCGTCCGGGTGGGCGTGCTCGGCCAGCTCGTCCAGCGCGATCGGCCGCGCGGTGGCGGGCAGGCCGTACAGCTCGAACAGGGTGTCGTTCCAGACCACCTGGCGGGAGTCGAGGTCCTCCTCGAAGCCGCCGATCCGGCCCAGCCGCTGGGCGTGGTGCAGCAGCCGGGCGATCTTCGGCGTGTTGTCGGCCAGCCGCCACAGCACGGTCACGTGGCTGCCGTGCCGGCTGACCGACACGTACGCGTCCGTGCTCAGCGGCACCCCGTCCACCAGGGCGGCCAGCTGCATCCGCGGGTCCCGGAACGGCGTCCCGGTGGCGTGGACGTCCTCCACCGCCCCCAGCAGGCCGCCCTCCCGGGCCGCCAGCGGGTACGCCTCCAGCAGGGGCGAGCCGACCAGGGCGGCGGTCGGGCGGCCCGCGAAGTCCACGAACGCCGGGTTGGCGTGCCGGATCACGAAGCGCGGCGGGACGGCGTCGTCGGCGGGCTCCAGCACCATGCACGGGTCGAGCAGCCCGTCGACCAGCCGGGCCAGCTCGTCCAGCCGCCCCGTCCCCGGGGCCCCCTCCGGGGCGTCCTCCCCCCAGGTCTCCAGGGTGGCCGCGCACAGCCCGGCCAGCGCCTCGAACTGCCGCTGCAGCGACTGCGAGCGCTCCGGCAGCTCCCCGCGCCAGCACACCTCCAGGACGCCGATCAGCCGGCCGCCGACCCCGGCCGGGACGGCGATCCGCCCGCCGCCGGTCTCGTGCTGGCCGATCGACGGGACGGCCGCGTCGGCCAGCGTCCGGTACGCCACCGTCGCCCGCTCGTCCAGCGCCCGGCGGGCCGCGGTGACCACCCCGGGCGGCACGTGGCGCCACCGCCGGGCCTCCGCGTCGGTGAAGCCCGCACTGCCCGCCAGCGCCAGCGACAGGTCGGGGCGGGCCGCCCAGATCGCCACCGCGACCGCGCCCAGCGGGCGCAGCGCGTGCTCCAGCATCGCCCGGGCCGCCGCGGCGGCGTCGCTGCCGCTCAGCGCGTCCGCCTCGGTGTTGCGCAGCCGGACGCCCACGCCCGGGTCCGCCGGCTCCGCCGGGTCCGCGGTCCGTGCCACGAAGTCCTGGGCGGCCTCGGAGATCTTGTCCGCGGCGGCCTGGTTGACCAGCCCGGCGGCGAGCTCCAACGGGGTGGAGCCGGCCTGCTCCGCCAGCAGGTGGAGCTGCTTGGCGGCCTCGGTCGGCCCGCAGCGCAGCCGCTCCACCAGGACGCCGACCGCCATCTCCACCACCGAGCGGCCCGCGGCGTGCGCCTGCGCCTCGTCGAGCTGCCGGCGCAGCTGGTCCACCGCGCCGGCCAGCCGCCCCAGCGCGCCGTCGGCCGGGGCGCCGTCGACCAGCGCGCCGTCGGCCGGGGCGCCGTCCGGCCCGGAGGCGTCGGCCGGGGCGGGCCGTTGGGCGCCGATCCGCCCGGACGGGACCGGGAGGGCCGACGGGATCGGCAGCTCCTGGCCGGGGTGCGGCTCCCGGGACTGGTGCACGGCGTGGACTCCTGCGGTCGGTCGGACGGGCGGTCGGGGGTGGGACGGTCGGGCGCGGGGGCTACCGGGTGAGCTGGGCCTCGATCCGCCCGATCAGCTCGCCCGCGTCGACCGGCTTGGTGACGTAGTCGCTGGCACCGGAGGCGAGGCTCTTCTCGCGGTCGCCGACCATGGCCTTGGCGGTCACCGCGATGATCGGCAGCGCCGCGTACTGCGGCATCGCGCGGATCGCCGCCGTCGCGGCGTACCCGTCCATCTCGGGCATCATCACGTCCATCAGGATCACGTCGACGCCCGGGTTGGCGGCCAGCGTCTCCAGCGCCGCCCGGCCGTTCTCGGCCTGCAGCACCCGCATGCCGTGCAGTTCCAGGATGCCCGTGATCGCGTACAGGTTCCGGTCGTCGTCGTCGACGACCAGCACCAGGCGGCCGTTCAGGGCCGAGCTCCCGGCCTCCCAGGGGGCGTCCTGCGGGAGCCCGCGGACCAGCGGGACGTCCGCGGGGTGGTCGGCGCTCATGTGCAGGGCGATCCGCTCGCGCAGCTCGTCGAGGCTGGAGATGACCTCCAGCGGGCGGGCCCCGGCCCGGGAGAGCGCGTCGGCGTCGCCGGGCGTCCCCCGGTTGCTGTGCACCAGCACCGGCACGCCCTGCAGGGCGGGATCGCGGTCCATCTCGCGCAGCAGCGCGGGGGCCGCCGCGTCGGGCAGGTCCAGGTCCAGCACCACGCAGTGCGGGGGAGCGGAGGCCAGGACGGCCGCGGCCTCCGCCGCGCCGACCGCGGTGACCACCTCGGCCCGGCGGCGGCCCTCCCCGGGCCCGGGCAGGCCGGCCGGCTCGGCGGTGGCGTTCTCGGCGACCAGCGACAGCAGGCCGCCCTGGCGCTCCTCGACCACCAGCAGGCGGCGCGGCTGGAGCGGGGCGGCACCCTCCTCGGCGCCCTGGTGCCCGGTGTCGCCGGGAGCCTCCCGCCGCTCGTCCGCCCCGGACCGGGGCTCGGCCTCCAGTGCCAGGAACTCCGGGCGGGTGACCGGCAGGAACAGGGTGAAGGTGCTGCCGCTGCCCAGCACGCTCTCGGCGGTGATCGCGCCGCCGAGCAGGTAGGCGATCTCCCGGCTGATCGACAGCCCCAGGCCGGTGCCGCCGTACTTGCGGCTGGTGGTGCCGTCGGCCTGCTGGAACGCGCCGAAGACGCTCTCCAGGTGCTGCGGCGCGATGCCGATCCCGCTGTCGGAGACCTGGAAGGCCAGCACCGGCCCGCCGCGGCGCACCCCCTCGGGGACCTGCTCCTCCGGGGCCAGCCCGACCCGCAGCTCGACCCGGCCCCGCTCGGTGAACTTCACCGCGTTGGACAGCAGGTTCCGCAGCACCTGGCGCAGCCGGTAGTCGTCGGTGACCAGCTGCTCGGGCACGTCCGGGGCGGTGCGGACGGTGAAGGTCAGGCCCTTCTGGCCGGTCAGCGGCTTGAAGGTGGCCTCGGCGTACTCCAGCAGGCTGTGCAGCGCGACCGGCTCGGGGGTGAGGTCCATCTTCCCCGCCTCGACCTTCGACAGGTCGAGGATGTCGTTGATCAGCTGCAGCAGGTCGGAGCCCGCCGAGTGGATGATGCCCGCGTACTCGACCTGCTTGGCGGTCAGGTTCCGGGTCGGGTTCTGGGCGAGCAGCTGGGCCAGGATCAGCAGGCTGTTCAGCGGGGTGCGCAGCTCGTGGCTCATGTTGGCCAGGAACTCCGACTTGTAGGTGGAGGCCAGCGAGAGCTGGTGCGCGCGCTCCTCCAGCTCCTGCCGGGCCTGCTCGATCTCCAGGTTCTTGGTCTCGATGTCCCGGTTCTGCGCGGCCAGCAGCGCGGCCTTGTCCTCCAGTTCCGCGTTGGACGCCTGGAGTTCCTCCTGCCGGGCCTGCAACTCCTGCGAGCGGGCCTGGAGTTCGGCGGTCAACCGCTGCGACTCGTCCAGCAGCTCGTCGGTCCGGACGTTGGCGACGATCGTGTTCAGGTTGACGCCGACGGTCTCCATCAGCTGGTCCAGGAAGGCCCGGTGGACCGTGGCGTACGGCCGGACCGAGGCCAGCTCGATGACGCCGAGCACCTGCTCCTCGACCACGATCGGGACGACCAGCAGCGACAGCTCCTCGGTGCGGCCGAGCCCGGAGGAGGCCGCCAGGTAGCCGGCCGGCAGGGCCTCGACGGCGATGGTGCGCCGGCTGCGGGCCGCCTGCCCGACGAACGACTCGCCGAGCCGGAAGCTGGCCGGCCGCTCGCCGTCCGGGTACGCGTACGAGCCGATCAGCCGCAGCAGCGTGCCGCCCTCGGCCTCCTCGGCCAGGTAGAACGCGCCGACCTGGGCGCCCACCAGCGGGGTGAGCTCGTCCATCACCGCCTCGGCGACCACGGCCAGGTCGCGCTGGCCCTGCAGCAGGCCGGAGAAGCGCGCCAGGTTGGTCTTGAGCCAGTCCTGCTCCTCGTTGGCCCGGGTGGTCTCGCGCAGCGAGCCGACCATGGCGTTGATGTTGTCCTTGAGGTCGGCGACCTCGCCGGAGGCGTCCACGGTGATCGAGCGGGTCAGGTCGCCCGCCGCGACGGCGCTGGTCACCTCGGCGATCGCCCGGACCTGCCGGGTCAGGTTCCCGGCCAGCTCGTTGACGTTCTCGGTGAGCCGCTTCCAGGTGCCGGAGACGCCCTCCACCTCGGCCTGCCCGCCCAGGCGCCCCTCGCTGCCGACCTCGCGGGCGACGCGGGTCACCTCGGCGGCGAACGAACCGAGCTGGTCGACCATGGTGTTGATGGTGGTCTTGAGCTCCAGGATCTCGCCGCGGGCGTCTACGTCGATCTTCCGGGTCAGGTCGCCGCTGGCGACCGCCGTGGTGACCTGGGCGATGTTGCGGACCTGCGAGGTCAGGTTGTGCGCCATGAAGTTGACGTTGTCGGTGAGGTCCTTCCAGGTGCCCGCGACGTTCGGCACCCGGGCCTGTCCGCCGAGGATGCCGTCGGTGCCGACCTCGCGGGCGACCCGGGTCACCTCGTCGGCGAACGCCGACAGGGTGTCCACCATCGTGTTGATCACCCCGGCCAGCGCGGCGACCTCGCCCTCCGCCTCGACGGTGATCTTCTGGCTGAGGTCGCCGCGGGCCACCGCGGTGGCGACCTGCGCGATCGAACGCACCTGGCCGGTCAGGTTGGACGCCATCACGTTGACGTTGTCGGTCAGGTCCTTCCAGGTGCCGGAGACGCCCCGGACGGTGGCCTGACCGCCCAGGTTGCCCGCCGTGCCGACCTCGCGGGCCACTCGGGTCACCTCGTCGGCGAACGCCGACAGCTGGTCGACCATCGTGTTGATGGTCTCCTTCAGCTCCAGGATCTCGCCCCGGGCGTCGACCCGGATCTTCTGCGTCAGGTCGCCCTTGGCGACGGCCGTGGTGACCTGCGCGATCGCCCGGACCTGCGCGGTCAGGTTGTCGGCCATCACGTTCACCGACTCGGTCAGGTCGCGCCAGGTGCCCGACACGTCTCGGACGTCGGCCTGCCCGCCGAGCCGCCCCTCGGTGCCCACCTCGCGGGCCACCCGGGTCACCTCGCCCGCGAACGAGCTCAGCTGGTCGACCATCGTGTTGATGGTGTCCTTCAGCTCCAGGATCTCGCCGCGCGCCGTCACGGTGATCTTCTGCGACAGGTCGCCGTCGGCCACCGCGGTCGCCACCTGCGCGATCGCCCGGACCTGGCCGGTCAGGTTGCCCGCCATCGAGTTGACGCTGTCGGTCAGGTCGCGCCACGTCCCCGAGACGCCCTGCACGTCGGCCTGACCGCCGAGGATGCCCTCGGTGCCGACCTCGCGGGCCACTCGGGTCACCTCGCCCGCGAACGAGCTCAGCTGGTCGACCATCGTGTTGACGGTGTTCTTCAGCTCCAGGATCTCGCCCCGGGCGTCCACCGTGATCTGCTGCGACAGGTCGCCCTTGGCGACCGCGGTGGCCACCTGGGCGATGTCGCGCACCTGGGTGGTGAGGTTGCCCGCCATCGCGTTGACGCTGTCGGTCAGGTCCTCCCAGGTGCCGGACACCCCGGGAACGACCGCCTGGCCGCCCAACTGCCCCTCGGTGCCGACCTCGCGGGCCACCCGGGTCACCTCGGAGGTGAACCGGGACAGCTGGTCCACCATGCCGTTGAACACGGTGGCGATCTCGCCCAGCAGCCCGTCCGCGTCCTCCGCCAGCTCGGTGCTGAAGTCCCCGTCGCGCACCGCGGTCAGACCGGCCAGCAGCGAACGCAGCTCGGCCTCGCCGATCTTCGAGCGGTCGGCCGCCGGCTCCGGTCCGGGGCCCGCCGAACGGGACCCCTCCGGTCGGGAGCCGGTCGGCCGGGGGTCTTCCTGCCGGGAGTCCGGGGACGTCGTCGAGCCAGCCATCGAAAGCTCAGCCTCCTAGCACGCTCCGCCGCAGGGCGGAGCAACCGATCGAGCGCACGGGCCCGGAAACCGTCCGAGCGCAGTCCCCCGGGGCCCCGGGCGAGGCTACCCCAGCCGGGCGAAGCACCGGAAACCCCGGCCCGGGGAACGCACGGCGAACGGCTCCCCGGGAACGCCGGATTCAGGACCGGAACGCGGCCGGGGAGAGCCCGGCCGCGGGGAGCCCGGCCGGAGGGAGCTCGGCCTCCGCCACCACCGGGGCGCCGCCGTCCGCCGGGAGCACGGTGACGCGCAGGCGGTCGGTGCCGGCCGTGGCGGACAGCCGCAGGGTGCCGCCCGGGCCCGCGGGGGGAGCACCGGAGAGCGCCCCGGTGAACGCCTCCCCGCCGGCGGCCGCCGCCGCCCGGGCCGCCCCGGCCGGGACGCCGCACCCGGTCAGCCAGCCGCGCAGCGCCGCCCGGGCCGTCGCCGCCTCCTCCGGACGGGCGGACAGCGACAGCTCCAGGCGGCCCGGCTGCCGGTAGAGCAGCACGGCCACGTCGTCCTCGTAGCCCTCGCCGGGCGCCATCCGGCCGGTCACGTGGTCCGGGAGCTCGGCGGTCGGCAGGTGGCCGCCCGACCCGACCGCGCGGGCCGCCTCCGCGATGCCCGCGGCCAGGCTGCCGCGCCGCCGCTCGACCAGCCCGTCCGTGTACAGCAGCAGCGTGGAACGGCCGGGCAGCACCACGGTCGCCTCCGGCCGCGGCAGCCCGGGGCGCACGGCCAGCGGGAGCGAGCGTCCCCCCTCCAGCAGGAGGGTGCTGCCGTCGGCGCGGACCAGCACCCCGGGCGGGTGCCCGGCGCTGGAGTGCCGCAGCTCGCCGGTGGCCGGATCGAGGACGCCGCAGAAGACGGTGGTGCAGACCGCGCCGGGCACGGTGGCGGCGAACGCGTCCAGCGCGGCCAGCGCCCGGGCCGGGGCCGGGTCCCGGAGCAGCAGGGCCCGGCACGCGCTGCGCAGCTGGCCCATCACGCTGGCGGCGGCCAGGCCGCGCCCGACGCAGTCGCCGACGATGATGCCGGTCCGGCCGTCCGGCAGCGGCACCGTGTCGTACCAGTCGCCGCCCACCTCCAGCGGCGGGACGGCCGGCTCGTAGCGGGCGGCGAAGCCCTCCGGCAGCCGGTCCGGGCCCAGCAGGGCGTGCTGCAGGGCGAGGGCCGTCTCGCGCTGCTGGTCGATCCGGCGGGCGCGGGCCAGGCCCTGGGCGAGCCGGCCGCCCAGCAGGGTGAGCAGCAGCTCGTCCTCCCGGGTGAAGGGCCGCCGCCCGCCCAGCTCGACCACCAGCACCAGCGGCCCGTCGGGGTGCTCCAGCCGGACCCCGGTGCCGGCCGGCCCCGCCACCGGGACGAGGGCGGGCCCGGCGACCAGCTCCGCCAGCTGGCGCTCCGCCGGCTCCGACAGGTGGGGCTCCGCCGGGCGGGGCGGCTCCGCCGGGGCGGGGGAGCCGTCGACGACGGTGATCCGGGGCGGGGCGGCGGTGTTCGCGCGGTCGAAGCGGGCCGCCAGCACCCGGCGGGCCCGCCACAGCCGGCGCATCTCCGCCAGCGCGCAGCCGAGCGCCTCCTCGGCGTCCGCGGCCCGGCCCAGGCAGTCGGCCAGCGCGGCCAGCGCGCCCTCCCGCTGGACGGCGTAGTACTCGGCGGTCACGTCCCGGAAGGTCCCGACGGTGACGGTGCGCCCGGTCGCCGGGTCCGGGACCCGGTTGAAGGTGGAGTGCGCCCAGATCCGGTGCCCGTCCCGGTGGGTGGCGGGGACGGTGGCGCTGCCGCCGTCGCCCGCCATCGCCGCGGCCAGCGCGTCGGCGGACTGCCGCCTGGCCTCCGGGTCGGCCTCCTGATCCGCCCACCACGGGTGCGGCGGACGGTAGGGCAGCCCCTCCGGGCCGTACCCGAGGACGTCGGCGAACGCCGCGTTGACCCGGATGATCGTGCCGTCCTCGTCGCAGACGAAGAACGCGTCCTGGAGCGAGTCGACCAGCCCCTCGCTCCACCGGGTGTGCCGCTCGCGCAGCCGCGCCAGCCGCAGCGCAGCCCGCACCCGGGCCAGCAGGTCGGCCGCCGCGAACGGCTTGACCAGGTAGTCGTCCGCCCCCGACTCGAAACCGTCGATGGCGTCCTCGCGCCCGGCCCGCGCCGACAGCAGCAGCACCGGCAGGGCGGCGGTGCGCGGGTCGGCGCGCAGCGCCGCGACCAGCCGCAGGCCGTCCGTGCCCGGCATCATCACGTCGCTGATCACCAGGTCGGGGGCGACGGAGCGGACGGCGGCCAGCGCCCGGTCGCCGTCGCCGACCGCGGTGACCCGGTGGCCCGCGCCGGTCAGCACCCGGGTCAGGTAGTCGCGCATGTCGGCGTTGTCGTCGACGACCAGGACGTGCGCGGGCCCGTCCGGCCCGCCGTCGCCGTCCGGCCCGCCGGATCCGTCCGCCGCGGCGGCGGCCGATCGGTCCGCGGACTCCCAGCGGGCGGCCTCCTGGAGGAAGGACTCGGCGCCGTCGGCCGACCCGCGGCGGGCCGGGGCCGCGGGGAGGACGGCGTCCGGGGCCAGCGGCAGGGTGACGGTGAAGGCGGTGCCCCGGTCCGGGACGGACTCGGCGCCGACCGTCCCGCCGTGCAGCTCGACCAGCTCCTTGACCAGGGCCAGGCCGATGCCGCTGCCCTCGTGCGAGCGGGCCCGCCCGCCCTCCACCCGGTGGAAGCGGTCGAACAGGTGCGGCAGCTCGGCGGCGGGGACGCCCACCCCGGTGTCCGCCACGGTGACCTCGGCCCGCCCGTCCCGCTCGCGCACCCGCACCCGGATCGCGCCCTCGAAGGTGAACTTCAGGGCGTTGCCGAGCAGGTTGAAGACGACCTTCTCCCACAGCCCCGGGTCCACCAGGACCGGGGCGCCCAGCGGCGCGCAGTCGACCTCCAGGGCGAGCCCGGCGCGCTGCGCGGCCGAGCGGAACACCGAGGTCAGCTCGGCGGTCAGCCGCGCCAGGTCGACCGGCTCCGGGCGGGCCCGCATCCGGCCCGCCTCGATCCGGGAGAAGTCGAGCAGCGTGTTGACCAGCCGCTCCAGCCGCAGCGCGTTGCGCCGGACGGTCTCCAGGTCCTCGCGGACGTCCGGATCGGCACCGGAGCCGGGCGCGCGACCGGGCCCGCCGTCCGCTCCGCCGTCCGTCCCGCCGTCCGTCCCGTCGTCCGCTCCGCCGCCCGCGAGCCGCTGCCGCAGGGCCTCCACCGGTCCCGCGATCAGCGTCAGCGGGGTGCGGAACTCGTGGCTGATGTTGGAGAAGAACGCGGTCTTCGCCCGGTCTAGCTCGGCCAGCTGCTCGGCCCGCCGCTGCTGCGCCTGGTGGCTGCGGGCACTGGAGACGCCCGCCGCCAGCCGGTCCGCCACCAGGTCGACGAAACCGAGCTGGTCGTCGTCGAGCGGCCGGTACCGGTTGAGGCCGACCACCAGGAAACCGCTCGGCCCCTCGTCACCGGGCCCGCCCAGCGGCACCACCCGGGCCCGCTCCGGCGGCTCCTGCCACGCCCCGCACGGCAGGTCCGCGAACGGGCCGCCCGCCAGCGCCGCCGTCGACGCCTCGCCGCGGCGGGCCGCCACGACCGGCCACGGCCCGTCCGGGCCGGTCAGCGCGGGCGCGGCCGGGTGCCCGGCGGGCACGCCGGAGGAGGCGGCCAACCGGGCACCGCCCCCCTCCTCGTCGAACAGGTACGTCAGGGTGAAGGGCAGGTCGTACGGGTTGCGGGCGAGCTGCCCGGCGGCGAAGGCCAGGAACTCCTCCTCGGTGCGCACCGTCCCCGGGACGGAGCCCAGGTCGCGCAGCGTCGCCATCCGGCGCTCCGCGACCACCCGCTGGGTGTCCTCGCTGACCACGCACAGCACGCCGAGCACCTCGTCGCCCCCGTCGCGCAGCGGGCTGTAGGAGAAGGTGTGGTAGGTCTCCTCGGTGTACCCGGAGCGCCGCAGCCACAGCAGCAGCGCCTCGTCCCAGGTCGCCTCGCCCTCGGTCAGCACGTGCTCGATGCGCGGGCGGGCGTCCTCCCAGACCTCCGCCCACACCTCCCGGAACGGGCGGCCCAGCGCCCACGGGTACTTGCCGCCCAGCGTGTCGCGCCGGTACGCCCCGTTGCAGAAGAAGGTCAGCTCCGGGCCCCAGGCCATCCACATCGAGAACCGCGAGGACAGCACCAGGTCCACCGCCGAGCGCAGGCCCTGCGGCCAGTGCGCCGGGTCCCCCAGCGGCGTCGCCGCCCAGTCGACCCGCGCCAGGTCCGCGCCGACCACCGGATCGGCACCGAAGACCCCCCGTGTCCGCTCCCGCGCCACCGGGCTCCCTCCTCCCACCCGGTACCGCCGGACGCGGCACCGTCGTCACCATTCATTGTGCCGGGTCCGACCCCGGCCCTCGGTCCCGGACGGATGCCCGCTCCCCGGCCCGGTAACCGCCCGCCCCGTCGGCCCGGTAACCGCCGGGCCCGCCGACCCGCCGCCCGCCCGCCCCGTCGGCCTGGCAACCGCCCGCCCCGTCGGCCTGGCAACCGCCCGCTCCGCCGGTCCGGCGATCGCCCGCCCGGCCGCTCCGGTAACCGCCCACCCCACTGCTCCGGTGACCGCCCACCCCACTGGCCCGGCAGCCGCCCGCCCCGTCGGAGCGGTTGGCTAGCATGACCGCCATGACCGACCACATCGCGGGGCCGCCCGGAACGACGGTGCTGCCCCTGCGGGGCGACCTCGACCACGACAACCAACGCGAACTCGCCGCGGAGGTGGACGCCGCGCTCGCCCGCGCCACCGGCGCCCTCGTCCTCGACGTCTCGGCGGTCACCTTCGCCGACTCCTCCGCCCTGCGGACCCTGGTCCTGGCGCAGCAGCGGATGGAGGCGGCGGACGGCGCGCTGGTCCTGCTCGGACCGCTCGGGCCCGCGCTCCGGCGGCTGCTGGAGATCACCGCCACCGACGGCTACTTCACCGTTGCCGACACCCTGCCGCTGGCCCTGGCGGCGGCCGCGGAACTCCTGCGCCGCGGCCCGCACGCAACCGGGACCGGCTGATCCGGACCCAGGCCGCGCCGCATCATCCGCCCCGCCCGGGGCACAAGCTCCCCGACCCCTCCGCCCGGCCACACCGGCCGGCCCGAACGGTGCCGCAGACGATTCGAGGTCGTTCATGTCCCACGACGACGCCCTGCCGCTGACCCCGGAGGCCGCCGTCCCCGAAGACCGGCCGCCCGAGCCGCTGCCTGTGCCGGTGCCCGGGTCGCTGCTGACGGACGGGCCCGTGCGGACGGTCGAACCCGTCAGGACGGCGGGCCAGGCCCGCACCGCGCTCGCCCGGCTGCTGGCCGCCGCCGGGCACCCCGGCGGCCGGGTGCTGGCCGACGCACAGCTGGCGGTCACCGAGCTCGTCGCCAACGCCATGAGCCACGGCGGCGGCCTGACCTGCTTCGACGCCCGCCTCGGCAGCTGCGGCACCGAGCTCGTCGTCGACGTCGAGGACGGCGACGACCGGCACCCGGTCGTCCAACCGCTGCACGACCGCGACCCCGCCACCACCGGCGGCCGCGGCTGGGCCATCGTCCAGGCGCTCGCCGCGACCTGCCAGGTCGTGCCGCTGCCCGCGGGCGGCAAGCGCATCCGGGTCACCTTCGCGCTGTGAGGCCCGCGTTCCGGGGGCCGGCCGCCCGTCGACCGCCGACCACCGGAAAATCAGAGGATTCGATCGGTGACGGCAGGTCAGACTGGGCGCATGGACACCGATCGCCGCTCGCTGTGGCAGCCCTTCTCCGAGACCGCCACCCAGCAGCCGCTGCGCCCCCGCGACGGGCAGCGGCCCGTGCGGGCCACCACGTCGCCCTTCCTCGAACCGGGCCCGGCGCCCGCCCGGTCCGAACCGCCCCGCGCCACCGCCGGGCACCCGCAGGAGCACTGAGGACGGCGCCGGCCACGACCTCCTACGGTCGGCCCGGCCCGGCCGCCAGGTCGGCCAGCACCTCGCGGGCCGCCCGCGCCCCCGAGGCCAGCGCGCCCTGCACCGAGCCGGTGGCCCGGTGGTCGCCGCACACGTACCGGCCGGGGGCCCAGCGGCTGGTGCGGGTCAGGGGGTGCGGGGCGGGCATCGCGGGCAGTGCGCCCGGGATCCGGTAGGCGGCCAGCGGCTCCCAGCCGGAGGTGTCGCGGCCGTACAGCTCCGCCAGCCGGGCGCGCACCGTCCGCTCCTCGGCGGCCGTGCCGAGCACCGAGGTCGACACCAGCGAGAGTCCCGGCGGTGCGCAGCCCGGCACCACCTCGGACAGCACCACCGTGTTGAGCGCACCGTCGGCCGCCCGATCGACGCCGAACCGGTCGAGATCCTCCCCGGCACCGCCGTCACCGAAGCCGGCCGGGGCCCCCGCGGCGGCCT
>NZ_JBSGET010000158.1:0-19226 GCF_053603035.1 Kitasatospora sp. NPDC004272
GCCACCGGCAGCGCGGTGACGGCGTCCGCGGCGGCGGCCACCGCGGCCGGGGACAACGGGGTGGCGCAGCTGCCCGCCGACCAGGTGCTGCAGCGGGCGGTGCAGGCCCTCAAGGGCGCCGGCGCGGTCCGGGCGACCGGCTCGGTGGCCGGCGAGGGGGCGCGGATCGACATGGACCTGCGGATGGACACCTCGGGCGACTGCACCGGCACGCTCAGCCAGAGCGGCACCGGCAGCTTCCAGGTGGTCAAGGCCGGGACGGACCTGTGGGTCAAGCCGGACCGGGAGTTCTGGCAGGGCCACGGCGGCGAGGCGATGGCCCAGCTGGTCGGCGACCGCTACCTGAAGACCACCAGCGACGACCCGGACTTCGGCGAGATCGGCAGCCTGTGCGACCTGGGCGCGCTGGCCGACAGCCTCGGCAGCGCCGGGGGCGGCCTGGCCAAGGGCGCCCCGACCACGGTGGCCGGCCGCCCGGCGCTCACCCTGACCGCCGACTCCGGCACCGGCACCGGCACCATGTACGTGGCCACCACCGGCTCGCCCGTCCCGCTGAAGCTGGAGAAGGCCACCGGGGCGGTCGAGTTCGCCGACTTCGGCACCCCGGTGCCCAGCGCCACCCCCGGGCCCGACCAGAGCCTCGACCTGGACCAGCTGCAGTCGCCCGCCCCCACCGCCAGCGTGGTCTGAGCGCGCGGAGGGGTCGAGCGCGCGGAGGGGCTGAGCGCGCGGAGGGGCTGAGCGTGCGAAGGGCCCCCGTCCGCACCGGACGGGGGCCCTCCGCACGGTCACCGGGTCAGGAGGTGAACTCCTGCAGCGACTTCTGCGCCTGGTCCAGCAGCGCCTGGCGGCCCTCCAGCTCGGCCTCCAGCTTGGCGGCCCTGGACGCGTTGCCCGCCGCCCGGGCCTTGTCCAGGTCGGCGCGGAGCTTGTCCACGGCGGCCTGCAGCAGGGCGGTCATGCCGGTGGCCCGGGCCCGCGCCTCCGGGTTGGAGCGCTGCCACTCGGCCTCCTCGGCCTCGCGGACGGCGCGCTCCACCGCGCTCAGCCGGCCGTCCAGCTTCGGACGGGCGTCGCGCGGGACGTGGCCGATGGCCTCCCAGCGCTCGGAGACGCCGCGCAGCGCGGCCTTGGCGGCCTTCAGGTCGGTGATCGGCAGGATCGCCTCGGCCTCGACCAGCAGCGCCTCCTTGGCCTTCTGGTTCTCGCCCTGCTCGGCGTCGCGCTCGGAGAACGCGCCGGACCGGGCCTGGAAGAAGACGTCCTGGGCGCCGCGGAAGCGGGCCCACAGCTCCTCCTCGGCGTCCCGCTGGGCGCGGCCGGCGGCCTTCCACTGGGTCATCAGGTCGCGGTAGGCGGCGGCGGTCGGACCCCACTCGGTGGAGCCGGACAGCGCCTCGGCCTGGGCGACCAGCTTCTCCTTCACCGAACGGGCCGACTCGCGCTCCGAGTCGAGCGCCGCGAAGTGCGCCTTGCGGTGCTTGGAGAACACCGAGCGGGCGTGCGAGAAGCGGTGCCACAGCTCGTCGTCGCTCTTGCGGTCCAGCCGCGGCAGCGCCTTCCAGTTGTCGACCAGGGCGCGCAGCCGGTCGCCGGCCTCCCGCCACTGGTTGGACTCGGCGAGCTGCTCGGCCTCGGCGACCAGCGCCTCCTTGGCGGCGCGGGTCTCCTCCTGGGCCTTGGCCCGGGCGGCCTTGCGCTCGGTCTGCCGGGTCTCGATCTCGCCGGCCAGGGTCTCCAGGCGGGCGGCCAGCGCGGCCAGGTCGCCGACCGCGTGCGCCTCGGTGACCTGCGCGCGCAGGTGGTCGAGCGCGGCCTGCGCCTCCTTGGCGGCCAGGTCGGTCTTGCGCACCCGGTGCTCCAGGAGGGCGGTCTCCGCCTCCAGGCCCTGGAACTTGCGCTCGAAGTAGGCGAGGGCCTCCTCCGGGGAGCCGGCCTGCCAGGAGCCGACCTGGCGTTCGCCGTCGGCCGTCCTCACGTAGACGTTCCCCTGCTCGTCGACACGGCCCCACGGGTCGCTGCTCACAGCGCCTCCTCCACATGACGCCACGCCCACGGGCGGGAGCGTCGTCCACAGTTGATGTGCGGCGGACCGATGGAGTCCGCCGTCCCGAGCCGTCGTTGAGTGGTGCCGAGGGTGACGGCCGACGGTCAGGGCACCCTATACAACAGCAACATAGGCGACCAGCGCCGGTGCTGTCCGCATCCGGCGCCGGTCGATTTTCGCGGCGGGTCAGCCCTTGGCGGTGGTGATGCTGCTGATGTTCACCGGGAGCTTGGGCGCACCGTCGCCGCCGGTGCCCTCGGCCCCGGCCTCGGCGATCTTCTTCAGCACGTCCATGCCGCCGGTGATGGTGCCGAACGGGGTGTAGCTGGGGGGCAGTTGGGTGTCCTGGTAGACCAGGAAGAACTGGCTGCCGTTGGTGTTGGCGCCGGAGTTGGCCATCGCCACGGTGCCCGCCGGGTAGGTGGCGCCCTCCAGGTTCTCGTCGGCGAACTGGTAGCCCGGGCCGCCCCGGCCGGTGCCGGTCGGGTCGCCGCACTGCAGGACGTAGATGCCCTCCGTGGTCAGGCGGTGGCACTTCGTGCCGTCCCAGAACTGCTGACCGGCCAGGAACACGAAGGAGTTGACGGTGTGCGGCGCCTTCGCGGCGTCCAGCGAGAGGGTGACGTCGCCCTGCGAGGTCGCGATCTTCGCGGTGTACTTGGCCGCGGTGTCGATCGACATCGCGGGCTCGGCGGCCCACTGCTTGCCGGTGGCGGACGAGGAGGGGACCGGGGCGGCCGAGGCGGCCTTGTCGTCCTTCTTGTCCGAGTCGAACACGCCGCCGGCCACGGTCGCGACGCCGGCGATCACCAGGACGGCCAGGACCGAGGCGACGACCGCGTTGCGCTTCTTGCGCTTGACGGCCGCCTCGGCGCGCGCCTGCACCTGGCGCTCGTACTTGTCACGGGCGAGCTGCCGCCGCCGCTGTTCGCTGCTGACCACCGGACGTCTCTCCTGGGCTGTGGGGTGTGGGGGAGTTGCTGTTGTCGCGTGCGGATCATCGCACCCGTCGGCGGCCAAGTGTAAGGACCCCGCGCGTCAGTACGGGATCAGCACGACATGAGAAAGGGCTGAACGCGCCAGGTAACCGGTTCGCCCGCGGCCCGGTGCCGCCGGTAGGCTGCGGGGGAAAAGCAGACCGCCGCCATGAAACGTAAGGACTCGCGTGTTCGTCGCCGGATTCCCCGCCGGGGCCTGGGGCACCAACTGCTACCTGGTCGCACCCGCCGCCGGCGAGGAGTGCGTGATCGTCGATCCGGGCCACGAAGCGGCGGCCGGCGTCGAGGAGTTGATCCGCGAGCACCGGCTCAAGCCGGTCGCGGTGCTGCTCACCCACGGGCACATCGACCACGTCGCCTCGGTCGTCCCGGTCTGCGGCGCGCGCGGCGTGCCGGCCTGGATCCACCCCGAGGACCGCTACATGCTGGCCGACCCGGAGAAGGGCCTCGGCCGCTCGCTCGGGCAGCAGCTGATGGGATCGATCACCGTCGGCGAGCCGGACGACGTCCGCGAGTTGACCGACGGCGGCGTGCTGGAGCTCGCCGGGCTGCACCTCACCGTCGACCACGCCCCCGGCCATACCGGGGGGTCGGTGACGTTCAGGACGCCCGCGTCGGCAGAGGTTCCGCCGGTGCTGTTCTCGGGCGACCTGCTGTTCGCCGGCTCCATCGGGCGTACCGACCTCCCGGGCGGAGACAGCGCGGCGATCATGCGCTCGCTGGCCCGGGTGTGCCTGCCCCTCGACGACGCGACCGTGGTGCTCTCCGGCCACGGCTCCCAGACCACCATCGGCCGAGAGCGCGCCACCAACCCCTACCTCCAGCAGGCGGGCGGTGCGCAGGGCGCACCGGCCTTCCCGCGACGAGGAATGTGACGGAAGAGAAGTTGAGCACCTTCACCGCCCCCAAGGGCACCTACGACCTGCTCCCGCCCGAGTCGGCGACCTTCCTGGCGATCCGCGAGCGCCTGTCCGCGCCCGCCCGGCGCGCCGGCTACGGGTACATCGAGACCCCGGTCTTCGAGGACGTCAAGCTGTTCTCCCGCGGTGTCGGCGAGTCCACCGACATCGTCACCAAGGAGATGTACAACCTCACCACCAAGGGCGGCGACGAGCTCGCGCTGCGCCCCGAGGGCACCGCCTCGGTCCTGCGCGCCGCGCTCCAGGCCAACCTGCACAAGCAGGGCAACCTGCCGGTCAAGCTCTGGTACTCCGGCTCGTACTACCGCTACGAGCGCGCCCAGAAGGGCCGCTACCGCCAGTTCGCGCAGGTCGGCGCGGAGGCGATCGGCGCGGAGGACCCGGCGCTGGACGCCGAGTTGATCATCCTGGCCGACGACGCCTTCCGCTCGCTCGGGGTGCGCGACTACCGGCTGCTGCTCAACTCGCTCGGCGACAAGCAGTGCCGGCCGGTCTACCGGGCCGCGCTGGTCGAGTTCCTGGCTGGCCTCGACCTGGACGAGGAGACCCGCCGCCGCGCGGGGATCAACCCGCTGCGCGTGCTGGACGACAAGCGCGAGTCGGTGCAGGCCCAGCTCGGGGACGCGCCCAAGCTGCGCGACTACCTGTGCGAGGACTGCAAGGCGTACGACGAGAAGGTGCGCGAGCTGCTCACCGCCAACGGCGTGGCCTTCGTCGACGACCCCAAGCTGGTCCGCGGCCTGGACTACTACACCCGGACCACCTTCGAGTTCGTGCACGACGGCCTGGGCGCGCAGTCCGCGATCGGCGGCGGCGGCCGCTACGACGGCCTGTCCGAGATGATCGGCGGCCCGGCGCTGCCCTCGGTCGGCTGGGCGCTCGGCGTGGACCGCACCTACCTCGCGCTGGAGGCCGAGGGCGTCTCCCTCGACCTGCCCGCCGCGACCTCCGTGTACGCCGTCGCGCTCGGCGAGGAGGCCAAGAACGTGCTGTTCGCCAAGGTGGTGGAGCTGCGCCGGGCCGGCGTGGCCACCGACTTGGCGTTCGGCGTCAAGAGCATCAAGAACGCCATGAAGTCCGCCGACCGCTCCGGCGCCCGCTACGCGCTGATCGCCGGCGACCGGGACCTCGCCGAGGGCGTCGTCCAGCTCAAGGACATGACCACCGGCGAGCAGACCCCCGTCGCCCTTGAGGCGCTCGTCACCACCCTGAAGGAGAAGCAGCTGTGATCCGCACGCACGACGCGGGCACGCTCCGCGCGGAGCACGCCGGCACCACCGTCACCCTGGCCGGCTGGGTGGCCCGCCGCCGCGACCACGGCGGCGTGGCCTTCATCGACCTGCGGGACGCCTCGGGCACCGTCCAGGTCGTGGTCCGCGACCTGGAGTCGGTGCACGGGCTGCGCTCCGAGTACTGCGTCAAGGTGATCGGCGAGGTCCGGGTCCGCCCCGAGGGCAACGAGAACCCGGAGATCCCGACCGGCGCGGTCGAGGTCGTGGTCGAGTCCATCGAGGTGCTCTCCGAGGCCGCGCCGCTGCCGTTCCAGGTCGCCGAGTACGAGCCCGGTTCGGTCAACGAGGAGGTGCGGCTGCGCTACCGCTACCTCGACCTGCGCCGCGAGGGCCCGGCCCGCGCGCTGCGGCTGCGCTCGAAGGTCAACCACATCATCCGCACGGTGATGGAGGAGAACGACTACCTCGACATCGAGACCCCGTACCTGACCCGCTCCACCCCCGAGGGCGCCCGCGACTTCCTCGTCCCGGTCCGCCTCCAGCCGGGCCACTGGTACGCCCTGCCGCAGTCCCCGCAGCTGTTCAAGCAGCTGCTGATGGTGGCCGGCATGGAGCGCTACTACCAGATCGCCCGCTGCTTCCGCGACGAGGACTTCCGCGCCGACCGGCAGCCGGAGTTCACCCAGCTGGACATCGAGGCGTCCTTCGTCGACCAGGAGGACGTCCTGGCGCTCGGCGAGAAGATCGTCGGCCGGATCTGGAAGGAGGTGCACGGGTACGAGCTCCCCAACCCGCTGCCCCGCCTCTCCTACGCCGACGCGATGTCCCGCTACGGCTCCGACAAGCCGGACGTCCGGTTCGGCCAGGAACTCACCGACCTCACCGAGTACTTCAAGGGCACCGAGTTCCGGGTCTTCCAGGCCCCGTACGTCGGCGCGGTCGTGATGCCCGGCGGCGCCTCGCAGCCGCGCAAGCAGCTCGACGCCTGGCAGGACTGGGCCAAGGCCCGCGGCGCCCGCGGCCTCGCCTACGTCCTGGTGGACGCCGAGACCGGC
The DNA here is from genome assembly GCF_053603035.1 of Kitasatospora sp. NPDC004272. Taxonomy (NCBI): domain Bacteria; kingdom Bacillati; phylum Actinomycetota; class Actinomycetes; order Kitasatosporales; family Streptomycetaceae; genus Kitasatospora; species Kitasatospora sp. NPDC004272. The sequence goes on from NZ_JBSGET010000158.1 coordinate 6,253, forward strand.
GAGCTGCGCGGCCCGGTCGCCAAGAACCTGTCCGAGGAGCACCTGGCCGGCCTGGCCGCCGCGGCCGGCGCCAAGCCCGGCGACGCGGTGTTCTTCGCCGCCGGCAAGAAGACCGCCTCGCAGGAGCTGCTCGGCGCCGCCCGCCTGGAGATCGGCCGCCGCTGCGACCTGATCGACGAGTCCCAGTGGGCCTTCCTCTGGGTCGTGGACTTCCCGATGTTCGAGCCGATCGAGGACGACAAGGGCGAGTTCCAGGGCTGGCACGCGGTGCACCACCCGTTCACCGCGCCGACCGCCGAGTCGCTGGCCACCTTCGACACCGACCCGGGCAGTGCGCTCTCCAACGCGTACGACCTGGTGCTCAACGGCTCGGAGCTGGGCGGCGGTTCGATCCGAATCCACCAGCGCGACGTGCAGAAGCGGGCGTTCGACGCGATCGGCCTGTCCGAGGAGGAGGCCGCCTCCCAGTTCGGCTTCCTGCTGGACGCCTTCAACTACGGCCCGCCGCCGCACGGCGGCATCGCGCTCGGCCTGGACCGCGTGGTCACCCTGCTGGGCGGCTACGACACCATCCGGGACGTCATCGCCTTCCCGAAGACCTCCACCGGCGGCGACCCGCTGACCGGCGCCCCCACCGCCATCACTCCGGCCCAGCGCCGCGAGGCGGGCGTGGACGCCCAGCCCAAGGCCAAGGAGAACAAGGACGCCGCCAAGGCCGAGGCCGAGCCCACCGCCTGACGCGCCGTCACGATCCCCGTCGGACCGCCGCCCGACCGTCCCCGGACGGACGCCGGATTCTGACGGGGCATCACAAAGATCACGATTTGTTCCGGCCCCGGCCGGTGCGCGCCCACCAGGAGTAGGCTGCCACCGCCCGGGGCCGGAATGCTGCACCCCCCGGACGCTGCACAACGGGGTGCAGAGCGCAAGAAGGGTCGAGGATGACCGTACGGACCAGAGTTGAACTCCCCACCGACACCGCCGAGACCCGGCGGGTGCACATGGCGGCCTTCCCAGGCCCCGAAGAGGCGGACCTGGTGGACGCGCTGCGCCGCGACGCCGCCTGGCTGCCCGCACTGTCCCTGGTCGCGGTGGACGAACGCGAAGTGGTCATCGGCCACGCGCTGCTCACCCGGCTGAAGATCGGCAACGGCAAGGGGCTTGCCCTCGCGCCCGTCGCGGTCGCGCCCGAGTGGCAGCGCAAGGGCGTCGGCACCGCCGTGGTGCGGGCCGCGCTGGCGGCCGCCGCCGAGGCCGGCGAGCGCGTCGTGGTGGTGCTCGGCGACCCGGGCTACTACGGCCGGTTCGGCTTCGCCCCCGCCTCCGGGCACCGGATCACCGGCCCGTTCGACGTCCCCGACGGGTACTTCCAGGCCCTGCCGCTGCCCGGCGCCGACGGCGTCCCGCACGGCGTGTGCCGCTACCCCGCGCCGTTCGCGGAGGTCTGAGCGCCGGGGTCCGTGGTCGACCGGCCGCCACCGGTCGCCCGGAACTGCACCTCCAGGTGCAGCCGGCAGGACTCCGCGAACGCCTCCATGGCCGGGGTCGCCACCGCGCCCGGCAGCCGGAACAGCCCCACCAGGCTCGGGCTCAGCCCGCGCACCGGCAGGCAGCGCACGTCCGGACGGCCCGCCCAGCGGCCCACCGCGCGCGGCGCGAAGCCCACCCCCTGCCCGCAGGCCACCGCGGCCATCCACTCGTCCGAGTTGTGCGCCACCGCCCCGATCCGCACCGGCCGCTCGCCGCGGTCCGGCGCGCCCAGCCAGTAGTCCCGCCACACCCCGGCCTGCTCCGGGACCGCCACGAACGGCTCGTCCCACAGCTCCGCCGCGTCCACCTCGTGCCGGGCCGCCAGCCGGTGGTCGGCCGCCAGCACCACCCAGCGCTCCTCGGTGCCCAGCGGCACGTGCGCGTACCGCTCGGCCATCGACGCCGGGGCGTGCCACAGCGCCAGGTCCAGCTCGCCCGAGGCCAGGCCGGACGATTCGTCGAACCAGTTGTTCTGCCGCATCCGCACCCGCCAGCCCGGCATCCGGCGGGCGAAGTCCTCCGCCGCGGCCCGGCCCAGCAGGTTGATCGTCGAGCCCTCGAAGCCCACCCGCAGCTCCCCGCCGGCCTCCGCCGCCGCCCGCCGGGTCGCCCGGAGCGCCTCCTCCCAGCCCGCCAGCAGCCCCCCGGCGCGCGCCAGCAACTCCGCGCCCGCCGCGGTCGGCACCGTCCCGGCCCGCGAGCGCCGGAACAGCTCCACCCCCAACTGCTGCTCCAGCGAACGTAGTTGCTTGGTCAGCGTCGGCTGGCTCACCCCCAGCCGGGCCGCGGCCGCGGTCAGCTGGCCCTCCTCGCCCACCACCGTCAAGTAGCGCAACATCCGGGTGTCCACGTCCATGCCCCCAGGTTATGGACCAAGGCATTGGACCCGGCCGCCCGGGGTGTCGCACAGTTGTCCGGCCTTCCCCGGCGCGAGGGGCACCGGCGGCACGGGGGACCGCCGGTGCCCGTCCGGGGGAGGCCGCTCGACCTGCGCCGGCGCCCGCGGCGGCCTAGCCTGGGGGATCGTCAACGGCACGGTGAGCGGAGGCACGCAGTGGCGGCAGCAGCGGGTGGCGGGGCGGGCAAGGACGGCCGGGCGGCGAAGGACGGCGGGGCGGGCAAGAAGGCCCGCAGGGCCAAGCGGATGCCCAAGAAGCTCTACGAGGACGAGCTGCTCCGCCTCCAGCGCGAACTGGTCAAGCTGCAGGAGTGGGTCCGCACCGAGGGCGTCCGGATGGTGGTCGTCTTCGAGGGCCGCGACGCGGCGGGCAAGGGCGGCGCGATCAAGCGGGTCACCGAGTACCTCAACCCCCGGATCGCCCGGATCGCCGCCCTCCCCGCCCCCACCGAGCGCCAGCGCGGACAGTGGTACTTCCAGCGCTACGCCGAGCAGCTCCCGGCGGCCGGCGAGATGGTCCTGTTCGACCGCTCCTGGTACAACCGGGCCGGCGTCGAGAAGGTGATGGGCTTCTGCACCGACGAGGAGTACTGGCAGTTCCTGCACCAGTGCCCCACCTTCGAACGGATGCTGGTCGAGGCCGGCATCCTGCTGCGCAAGTACTGGTTCTCGGTCAGCGACGTCGAACAGGAGCGCCGCTTCCGCGACCGGCTCGACGACCCGATGCGGCAGTGGAAGCTCTCCCCGATGGACGTCGAGTCCATCACCCGCTGGGAGGACTACTCGCGGGCCAAGGACGAGATGTTCGTCTACACCGACATCCCCGAGTCACCCTGGAACGTCGTCGAGAGCGACGACAAGCGCCGCGCCCGGATCAACATGATCGCCCACCTGCTCTCCAGCGTCCCCTACCACGAGGTGGTCAAGCCCGCCGTCACCCTGCCGCCCCGCCCCGAGCCGCGCGGCTACCGACGGCCGCCGCGCGACCTCCAGAAGTACGTCTTCGACCACGCCGCGGCGGTGCTGGCGCAGGCCGGGCAGTAGGGTCGAGCAATGGCGAAGTACTTCGACGTGCACCCCGAGACGCCCCAGCCGCGCACCATCTCCACCGTGGTGGCGAGCATCCGGGACGGCGCCCTCATCGCGTACCCCACCGACTCCTGTTTCGCGCTCGGCTGCCGGTTGGACAACCGGGACGGGCTCGACCGGATCCGCACCATCCGGCGGCTCGACGACCGCCACCACTTCACCCTGATGTGCCAGGACTTCGCCCAGCTGGGCAAGTTCGCCCAGCTTGACAACAACGTCTTCCGCGCGGTCAAGGCCGCCACCCCCGGCAGCTACACCTTCATCCTCCCCGCCACCAAGGAGGTGCCGCGCCGGCTGCTCCACCCCAAGAAGAAGACCGTCGGCATCCGCATCCCCGACCACGCGGTCACCCAGGCCCTGCTGGCCGAACTCGGCGAACCCCTGGTCTCCAGCACCCTGCTGCTGCCCGACGAGGAGGAGCCGATGACCCAGGGCTGGGAGATCAAGGAACGCCTCGACCACGTCCTGGACGCGGTGGTCGACTCCGGCGACTGCGGGACGGTGCCGACCACCGTGGTCGACTTCTCGGACGGCGTGGCGGAGATCGTCCGCTACGGCGCGGGGGACCCGGAGCGCTTCGAGTAGGAGCGGGGGCCGGGGCTGTCGGCGGCGTCGCATAGGCTCGGGGCGTGGACGAGCCCGACCTTTTCACGCACGCCGCCGAGGAACGCCAGAGCACCGAGCCGGGGCGCGCCCCGCTCGCGGTGCGGATGCGGCCGCGGACGCTGGACGAGGTGGCCGGCCAGCAGCAGCTGCTCAAGGACGGCTCGCCGCTGCGCCGGCTGGTCGCCGGGGCGAAGGGACCGGCGGCCACCAGTTCGGTGATCCTGTGGGGGCCGCCCGGCACGGGCAAGACCACGCTGGCGCACGTGATCAGCCGGGCGGTGGAGGGCCGGTTCGTCGAGCTCTCGGCGATCACGCACGGCGTCAAGGAGGTCCGGGCGGTGATCGACGGGGCCCGCCGGGCGGTCGGGATGAGCGGCCGGGAGACCGTGCTGTTCCTGGACGAGATCCACCGCTTCTCCAAGGCCCAGCAGGACTCGCTGCTGCCCGCGGTGGAGAACCGCTGGGTCACCCTGATCGCCGCGACCACCGAGAACCCGTACTTCTCGATCATCTCCCCGCTGCTCTCGCGCAGCCTGCTGCTCACCCTGGAGTCCCTCACCGACGAGGACGTCCGGGTCCTGCTGCGCCGCGCCACCGCCGACGAGCGGGGCCTGGGCGGCAGCGTGGAGCTCAGCGCGGAGGCCGAGGACCACCTGGTGCGGCTGGCCGGGGGCGACGCCCGGCGGGCGCTGACCACCCTGGAGGCGGCGGCCGGGGCGGCGCTGGAGCAGGGCGAGCGGGTGCTCACCCTGGCGGCCACCGAGACGGCGGTCAACCAGGCCGCGGTGCGCTACGACCGGGACGGCGACCAGCACTACGACGTGGCGAGCGCGCTGATCAAGTCGATCCGCGGCAGCGACGTGGACGCCACCCTGCACTACCTGGCCCGGATGATCGAGGCCGGGGAGGACCCGCGGTTCATCGCCCGCCGGCTGATGATCTCCGCCAGCGAGGACGTCGGCCTGGCCGACCCGACCGCGCTGCCCACCGCGGTGGCCGCCGCCCAGGCGGTCGCGCTGATCGGCTTCCCGGAGGCCCGGATCATCCTCTCCCAGGCGGCGATCGCGCTGGCCCTGGCGCCCAAGTCGAACGCCGCCTACCTGGCCATCGACGCCGCCCTGGCGGACGTCCGGCAGGGCGCGGCCGGCGCGGTGCCGGCGCACCTGCGGGACGCGCACTACGGCGGGGCGAAGAAGCTCGGGCACGGCAAGGGCTACCAGTACCCGCACGACCTGCCGGAGGGCATCGCCGCGCAGCAGTACGCGCCGGACGCGGTGCACGGCAAGGAGTACTACCAGCCGACCAGGCGGGGCGGCGAGGCCCGGTACGCGGACATCGCGGAGTGGACCAGGGCCCGGCTCAAGGGGGAATAGGGCATCCCGTATAGTAATGAAGTGTGTCCCGGGCCCGGGGTTCCGTGAGGAGCGACCGGCCGCACCAGCGGGGCATCGAACAGGGCCCTCCCGCTGGGGAGGTCCCAGGAGCGGCGCGCACCGGTCTTCGGTGTCGCGGGCGGTCCACCACCCTCACCGGTCGTGGGCCCCCGTGTGCAAGCACGTAGTGCCCGGTCGCGGAGAGCGGCTGACCGTCCGGCAACGGGCGGTTTTTCTCCGGACCGCGAGGAGCGTCCTCCGTCAACACCTGGTGACAGCCGTATCTGAACAGGAAAAGGAAACATGGCGAACCAGAAGCGCCCCAAGGTCAAGATCGCCCGTGCTCTCGGCGTTCCGCTGACCCCGAAGTCCGTCAAGTACTTCGAGGCCCGCCCGTACCCGCCCGGCCAGCACGGCCGCGGCCGCAAGCAGAACTCTGACTACAAGGTCCGTCTGACCGAGAAGCAGCGTCTGCGCGCGCAGTACGACCTCAGCGAGAAGCAGATGGCGCGTGCCTTCGAGGCCGCCAAGAAGGTCGAGGGCAAGACGGGCGAGGCGCTCGTCGGCCTGCTTGAGGTCCGCCTCGACGCCCTGGTCCTGCGTTCGGGCATCGCCCGCACCATCTACCAGGCCCGCCAGATGGTCGTGCACGGTCACATCGAGGTCAACGGCTCGAAGGTCAACAAGCCGTCGTTCCAGCTGAAGCCGGGCTACGTCGTCACGGTGAAGGAAAAGTCCAAGGAGAAGGTCCCCTTCCAGGTGGCTCGCGAGGGCGGCAACGCCGGCGAGGGCCAGACCCCGAAGTACCTTGAGGTCAACCTGAAGGCCCTGGCCTTCCGCCTGGACCGCGCGCCGCAGCGCCGCGAGGTTCCGGTCGTCTGCGACGAGCAGCTCGTCGTCGAGTACTACTCGCGCTGACCCGCGAGCGGAACGCCCCCACGGTCCTCGGACCGCGGGGGCGTTTCCCGTTCCGGCCCCGGGCCGCCGTCGCCCAGGGCGCGGCCCACCGCGGCGTCCAGGTCGAGCCGGGCCCCGAGCCGGAAGGCCGCCTCGTACTCCTGCTCGGTCAGGCCGTCGCGGGCGCGCCGCGCACCCTCCAGGTGCGGGCCGTTGAACGAGCGGGAGCCGAAGAACGGGGTGCCGACCGCCCGCCAGAGCCGGTGCGCGGCGCCCTGCAGCACCCGGGCCTCGCCCAGGTCGGCGTCCGGGCCCTCGGTGGCCAGCAGCGCCAGCAGGTCCATCGCCAGCACGATGCCCAGCAGGTCGCGGAACAGGTGGTTGAGCCGCATCGACTCGCGGGCCAGTGACCGGGCCAGCCGCAGGTCGCCGCCCTGCCGCCGGGCGAAGGCCATCGCGTACAGGCAGTACCCGTACGCCCACTGCTCGCCGTGCTCCTCGCAGGTCTCCCGGACCCGCTCCATCCAGGCCAGGCCGTTCTCCTCGTCGCCCTGGAAGAGGTGGGCGAGGGCGAGTTCGAACATCGCCATCAGGACGTTGGAGTTGAGCTCGCCGAGCGCGTCGTAGTGCCACAGCGCCTCCTCGAACAGCTCGGCGGCGCGGGCCGGTTCGTCGCCGATCAGGGCGGCGCAGCCCTGCCGGTGGACGGCGTAGGCCAGGGCCCGGTCGTCGCCGGTCTCCAGGGCCTGCCGGCGGCACTCCTCCAGGACCGGGCGGGCCCGGTGCAGGTCGCCCTGCAGGGTGGCCAGGTAGCCGGTGACCCAGAGCGCCTTGGCCCGGGCGTCGGTGGGTTCGGGGGCCAGCGCGAGGGCGCGGTCGAGCCAGTGCCGGCCCTCGCCGAGGTGGCCGGTGCCGACCCAGAAGTACCAGAGGGTGCCGGCCAGCACGAGGGCCGGCTGCTCCTCGCCGGGCTCGGCGAGCGAGAACTCCAGCGCGGCGCGCAGGTTGGCGTGGGCGAGCCGGGTGCGCTCGGCGGTCTCGGCCTGCCGGGGGCCGAACCACTCGACCTCGCCCCAGGTGGCGACGCCGAGGTACCAGTCGCGGTGGCGGCGCAGCAGCCGCGGCCGGTCGCCGCCCGCCCGCAGCCAGTGCGCGCCGTACTCGCGCAGGGTGTCGAGCATCCGGAAGCGGACGGTGCCGTCGCCGTCGAGGCGCTCCAGGACGGACTTGTCGACCAGCGACTCGACCAGTTCCAGCACCTCGTCGGCGTCCAGGCCGTGCCCGGCGCAGACGTACTCGGCGGAGTCCAGGTCGAAGCCGCCGGCGAAGACCGAGAGGCGGGCCCAGAGTAAACGTTCCTTCATGGTGCAGAGTTCGTGGCTCCAGCCGATCGCGGTGCGCAGCGTGTGGTGCCGGGCCGGGGCCGTCCGGTCGCCGCCGGTGAGCAGCCGGAAGCGGTCCTCCAGGCGGGCGGTCAACTGCTCCACGGACAGCGCGCGCAGCCGGCCCGCGGCCAGCTCCAGGGCCAGCGGGATGCCGTCCAGCCGGCGGCACAGCAGCGCCACCCCGTCCCGGTTGCCGGGCTCCAGCCGGAAGCCCGGCAGCACCGCGGCGGCCCGGTCGGCGAACAGCAGCACCGCCTCCGCCTCGGCCCGGCCGCCGGACGGCCGGTAGGGCAGCGGGGCGAGCGGCAGCAGGTGCTCGCCCGCGGTGCGCAGCGACTGCCGGGAGGTGGCGAGCACCCGCAGGCCGGGGGCGGCGCGCAGCAGCGCGTCCACCAGCTCGGCGCAGGCGTCGACCAGGTGCTCGCAGCCGTCCAGCACCAACAGGGCCTCGCGGTCGGCGAGTTGCTCGACCAGGACGTCCAGCGGCGGCCGGGCGGTGTGGTCGGTCAGCCGGAGCGCCTCCAGCACGGCGTGGCCCAGCAGCAGCGGGTCCTGCACCGGGGCGACCTCGGCCAGGTGCGCGCCGTCCGGGAACCCGTCGGCCAGCCGGGCGGCGGCGCGCAGGGCCAGCCGGGACTTGCCGACCCCGCCCGGCCCGGTCACCGTGACCAGCCGGGCCCGGCCGACCAGGGCCGCCAGCGCGTCGAGTTCGGCGGCCCGGCCGACGAAGCTGGTGGTCTCGGCGGGGAGCCGGCCCCGGTTCCGCGGCGCTGCCGACCTGCTCTCCATGGACGCCCCCGTCGCTGGGAAACCCGCAACCCGCCGACCCGCGCTCCGCGAGCCAAACCCCCAACGAGGCGACCTGGCGGTAGGTTACGCGCGGTGCTCGCACGTCCGGCCGGGCCGGGGCGGGCCCACCGGTGGATATACCGGTCGGGGAACGGGCCGTCGGCGCGATAGGGTTTAGCGGAAGTTATCCAACTTACGCAAGCACAGGCGAGGGAGCGCGCGAAGGTGTCCGTGGGAGAGCTGGCCGGGCTGCTGGTCGCCGTCTTCTGGGCGGTCCTGGTCACCTTGCTCGCCGTGGTGCTGGTGCGGCTGTCCAAGGTGCTGCGGGAGGCGACCGTGCTGGTCGCCGCCGTCACCGAGCAGGCCGTGCCGCTGCTGCGGGACGCGAACGCCGCGGTCCGCAGCGCGCACGAGCAGCTGGAGCGGGTCGACGAGATCACCGCCAACGTGCAGGACGCGGCGGCCGACGCCAAGGCGCTGTCGTCCACCGTGGCCGCGACGCTGGGCGGCCCGCTGGTGAAGGTGGCCGCGTTCAGCCACGGCGTCCGCAAGGCGGTCGCCCGGCAGCGGGCCGGGGCGGCCACGCTGCCCCAACAGGCAGCTGAGCGCGAGGAGTTGGCCCGGATGATCCGGGCCGAGGTGCGGGCCCAGGCGGCGCCGCGCCGCGGGCTGCTGGCCAAGGTCCGCCGGGCCGTGAGGGGCTGAACGCAGTGGTACGACGCATCTTCTGGATGGCCGTCGGCGCGGGCGCCACGGTCTGGGCCATGAACAAGGCCAACGAGGCGGTGCACCGCCTCACCCCGGACTCGCTGTCCGGCACCGCCGCCCGCGGCGCCCTCCGGTTCGGCGACGCCGCCAAGCGCTTCGCCCTGGAGGTCCGCTCCGGCATGGACGAGCGCGAGCGCGAGCTGCGCGCCGACCTCGGCCTGGACGGCACCGCGGTGGTCGAGCCGCCGCGCCGCCGGGCGCTGAGCGGGTCGGCCGCCGCCGACGACGGGGACCGAGCTATCTCGGCGGCCCCGGGTTCCCCGGCCGCCGCCCTGCCCCCGTCCCCGCGCACCGAGCGCCGCACCACCCCCCAGACCATCGTTGCCAAGCCCCGACAGCGCGAGCTGCCGGGCCGCACGACCGATCGGAAGGACCCCCACTGATGGAGTCGGCAGAGATCCGCCGCCGCTGGCTGCGCTTCTTCGAGGAGCGCGGCCACACCGTCGTACCGTCGGCCTCGCTGGTCGCCGACGACCCCACCCTGCTGCTGGTCAACGCCGGCATGGTGCCCTTCAAGCCGTACTTCCTGGGTGAGATCAAGCCGCAGTTCTCGCGCGCCACCAGCGTGCAGAAGTGCGTGCGCACCCTGGACATCGAGGAGGTCGGGAAGACCACCCGGCACGGCTCCTTCTTCCAGATGTGCGGCAACTTCTCGTTCGGCGACTACTTCAAGGAAGGCGCCATCAAGTTCGCCTGGGAGCTGCTGACCAGCCCGGTGGCGGACGGCGGCTACGGCCTGGAGCCGGAGAAGCTCTGGATCACCGTCTACCAGGACGACGACGAGGCCGAGCAGATCTGGCGCGAGGTGATCGGCGTCCCGTCCGAGCGGATCCAGCGCCTGGGCATGAAGGACAACTTCTGGTCGATGGGCGTCCCCGGCCCGTGCGGCCCGTGCTCGGAGATCAACTACGACCGCGGCCCCGCGTACGGCGAGGAGGGCGGCCCGGCGGTCAACGGCGAGCGCTACCTGGAGATCTGGAACCTGGTCTTCATGCAGTACGAGCGCGGCCACGGCGACGGCAAGGACGGGTTCGAGATCCTCGGCGACCTGCCGAGCAAGAACATCGACACCGGCCTCGGCCTGGAGCGCCTCGCCGCCGTCCTGCAGGGCGTCGACAACCTCTTCGAGATCGACACCTCGCGGATGATCCTCGACCGCGCCGCCGAGCTCACCGGCCACACCTACGGCGCCGACCACAAGTCGGACGTCTCGCTGCGCGTGGTCACCGACCACTTCCGCACCGCGCTGATGCTGGTCGGCGACGGCGTCACCCCCGGCAACGAGGGCCGCGGCTACGTGCTGCGCCGCATCCTGCGCCGGGCGATCCGCAACATGCGGCTGCTGGGCGCCACCGAGCCGGTCGCCAAGGACCTGATCGACGTCTCGATCAAGGCGATGGCCCCGCAGTACCCGGAGCTGGAGAGCGACCGCAAGCGGATCGAGACGGTCGTGGTCGCCGAGGAGAACGCCTTCCTGCAGACCCTGCGCTCCGGCACCAGCCTGCTGGACGCCGCGGTCACCGACACCAAGCAGTCCGGCGGCGCGGTGCTCTCCGGCGAGCAGGCGTTCAAGCTGCACGACACCTACGGCTTCCCGATCGACCTGACCCTGGAGATGGCCGAGGAGCAGGGCCTCCAGGTCGACGAGGCCGGCTTCCGCCGCCTGATGCAGGAGCAGCGCGACCGCGCCAAGGCCGACGCCAAGGCGAAGAAGATGGGCCACGCCGACGTCGCCGCGTACCGCGCGGTCGCCGATGAGGCGGGCGCGTCGGTCTTCACCGGCTACGCCCACACCGAGGGCGAGGCCACCGTGGTCGGCCTGCTGGTGGACGGCACCCCCTCGCCGGCCGCCACCGAGGGCGACGAGGTCGAGATCGTCCTCGACCGGACCCCGTTCTACGCCGAGGGCGGCGGCCAGCTCGCCGACCACGGCCGGATCCGCCTCGACTCCGGCGCGGTGGTCGAGATCCGCGACGTGCAGCAGCCGGTGCCCGGCGTGATCGTGCACTCCGGCGGGGTGCTGTTCGGCGAGGTGGTGCTCGGCGCGTCCGCGTACGCCACCATCGACACCGACCGCCGCCGGGCCGTCTCGCGCGCCCACTCGGCCACCCACCTGACCCACCAGGCGCTGCGCGACGCGCTCGGCCCGACCGCCGCCCAGGCCGGTTCGGAGAACGCGCCGGGCCGATTCCGCTTCGACTTCGGCTCGCCCGCGGCCGTCCCCGGCTCGGTGCTGACCGACGTCGAGCAGAAGATCAACGAGGTGCTGGTCCGCGAACTCGACGTCACCGCCGAGGTGATGACGATGGACCAGGCCCGCAAGCAGGGCGCCATCGCGATGTTCGGCGAGAAGTACGGCGACTCGGTGCGCGTGGTCACCATCGGCGACTTCTCCAAGGAGCTGTGCGGCGGCACGCACGTCGGCAACACCGCCCAGCTGGGCCTGGTGAAGCTGCTCGGCGAGTCCTCGATCGGCTCCGGCGTGCGCCGGGTCGAGGCGCTGGTCGGCGTGGACGCGTACAAGTTCCTGGCCCGCGAGCACACCGTGGTCGCCCAGCTGACCGAACTGGTCAAGGGCCGCCCGGAGGAGCTGCCGGAGAAGGTCTCCGCGATGCTCGGCAAGCTCAAGGACGCCGAGAAGGAGATCGAGAAGTTCCGCGCGGAGAAGGTCCTCGCGGCCGCGGCCGGCCTGGCCGAGGGCGCCGAGGACGTCCGGGGCGTGGCCCTGGTCGCCGCCCGGGTCGGGGACGGCACCGGCGCGGACGAGCTGCGCAAGCTGGTGCTGGACGTCCGGGCCCGGCTCGGCTCCCGCCCGGCCGTGGTCGCCGCGTTCACCGTCGCGAACGACCGCCCGCTGACCGTGATCGCCACCAACGAGGACGCCCGCGGCCGCGGCATCAAGGCCGGCGAGCTGGTCCGCGCCGCGGCCAAGACCCTCGGCGGCGGCGGTGGCGGCAAGGACGACGTGGCGCAGGGCGGCGGCAGCAACCCGGCCGCCGTCGCGGACGCCATCGAGGCCGTGCGGGCGCTGGTGGCCGAGCGCGCGTGAGTGACGAGCACAGCGCATCCCCGGAGAAGGTCTTCCGGCGCGGCCGGCGGATCGCCGTCGACGTGGGTGACGCCCGGATCGGGGTCGCGGTCTGCGACCCCGACGGGCTGATCGCCACGCCGGTGGAGACCGTCCCGGCCGGGGGCCGCTCGCAGGCCCGGCTGAAGGCGATCGTCGAGGAGTACGACGCCGTCGAGGTGGTGGTCGGCCTGCCGCGCTCGCTGAACGGCAAGGAGGGCCCGGCCGCCGCCAAGGTCCGCGAGTACGCGGGCCGGCTGGCCGGCCTGCTGTACCCGGTCGGCGTGCGGCTGGTGGACGAGCGGATGACCACGGTCACCGCCGCCGCCGGACTGCGGGCCTCCGGGCGGTCGTCCAAGAAGGGCCGCTCGGTGATCGACCAGGCCGCCGCCGTGGTGATCCTGCAGTCGGCCCTTGAGACCGAACGGGTGAGCGGTCGGGCGCCCGGTGAGAGTGTCGAGCCGGTCATCTGATCGGTACGGGCTAGCTTCCCGGTAGAGGGTCCGGGGCGCCGCCCGGCCCCCCCCCCCCCCCATACAAGGCCCCCCCCCGCCCGGGCCCCCGCCACCCCC
>NZ_JBSGET010000159.1:0-18497 GCF_053603035.1 Kitasatospora sp. NPDC004272
GCGCTGCGCCGGCTGCGGGCGGACGCGGGGCGCGGGGGCGGCGGGACCGGGCGCGGGGCGCGGGCGGTCGGCGACCTCGACCCAGATCCGCTCCCAGCGGGCGCGCTCGCTGTGGCCGAAGCGGTCACCGAGCCGGAGCACCCGCAGCACGGCGAGCGTCTGGGTCTCGTCGGGCTGCTCGGTGACCCGCACCGAGATCCGGGTCGCGCCGGCGCCGTGCGGGCGCTCGACGGTCGGCGGTTGGCCGGTGAGCTTGTGCAGCGCGTCGGTGATCATCCGCACCCGGTCGCCGTGCGTGCCGGTCCGTCCGTCCATGTCGCCCTCCCCTGTCGTGCGTACTCCGGTCCCCCGGCCGTCGGGGTCAGCCTACCGCCGCGGGGTGACGGGCCGTCAGGCCCGCGGCGGGGGGCCCGGCGGTCAGGGCAGCCAGCTGACGTGGCCCGCCAGCAGGGCGTAGCCGACGAAGGCGGTGGTGTCGATCAGGGCGTGCGCGGCGACCAGCGGGCCGACCCGCTGCCAGCGGCGGTAGAGCAGGCAGAAGACCACGCCCATCACCATGTTGCCGACCAGGCCGCCGACGCCCTGGTAGAGGTGGTAGGAGCCGCGCAGCACCGCGCTGGCGGCGACCGCCGCGGGCCGGCCCCAGCCGAGCTGGTGCAGGCGGCGCAGCAGGTAGCCGACCACCACGACCTCCTCCAGGACGGCGTTCTGCCAGGCGGAGGCGACCAGGACCGGGATCCGCCACCAGACGTCGGGCAGGCCGGAGGGGGCGACGGTGAGGTTGAAGTCCGCGGCCTGGGCGGCCAGGTAGAGGGCCAGGCCGGAGCCGCCGATGCAGGCGGCGACCAGGGTGCCGCGGCCGAGGTCGGAGAGCTTGTGGCGCAGGTCGAAGCCGAGCGCCCGCAGCGAGCTGCCCTCGCGCAGCAGCAGGTAGCCGACCAGGACGACCGGCATCAGGCCGCGGGCGACGTAGTAGAGCTGCCAGGCGAGGTCGAGCCAGGGCCGGCCGGGGGCGCGGGAGGCGTTCAGGGTGGCGACCTGGCTGCCGAGGCCGGCGGGTTCGGTGAGCGAGCCGACGAAGCTGATCAGCGAGGTGATGCCACTGGCACCGAGGGAGAGACCGAGGACGATCAGCAGTTCGGCGGCGAGCAGCCGGCGCGAGGGGGTCTGGGGGGTGGTGGCGGGCTCGGCCGAGGCGGTGGTCACGGGTCTCCCGGGGGCGGACGATCGGCCCGGGGCGTGCTGCCGCCCCGGGCCGATCATCCTTTCACAGGAAGATGAGCCGCCCGTGAAGCGCCGCAGGCGACTGCGGTCGCGGCCGCGGCCTCGGCCTCAGTCGACCGGCCAGGTGTGCACCGGCTCGCCGCTGCGCATGCACTCGATGTAGCGGCGGGTCATCGCGGCGATCGCCTCGTTCGGGCCGAGGTTGTGGTGCTCGCGCAGCCGGTGCACGGTGGCGGCCTGCCAGGCGGCGCCGTTGGTGCGGCGCAGGCAGCGCTGCTCGATGATGCCGAGGTAGCGGTCCCGGTCGCGGGGCTCGACGCCCCACTCGTCCAGGCCCTGGTGGGCCAGCGGCAGCAGCTCGTTCAGCACCAGGTCGGTGGCCGGGAGCTCGACCTGGCCGCGGGCGCCGCGGCCGCCGCGCGGCCACCACTGGACGGCGTCGATGCCGTGCCGGGCGCCGTTGCGGAAGTTCTCGTCGGCCTGTTCGAACGGGAGCCTGGTCCAGATCGGACGGGGCTGCTCGGCCAGCACCCGGACCAGGCCGTAGTAGAAGGCGGCGTTAGCCAGCGTGTCGGCCACGGTCGGGCCGGCGGGCAGGCAGCGGTTCTCCACCCGCAGGTGGGCGACGCCGTCGGCGACGTCGTACACCGGGCGGTTCCAGCGGTAGATGGTGCCGTTGTGCAGCCGCATCTCGCCGAGCCGGGGGACGCCGCCGGAGGAGAGCACCTTGACCGGGTCCTCGTCGTCGCAGATCGGCAGCAGCGCGGGGAAGTACCGCAGGTTCTCGGCGAACAGGTCGAGCGCGGAGTCGACCCAGCGCTCCCCGAACCAGGTGATGGGGCGCACGCCCTGGGCCTTGAGCTCGGCCGAACGGGTGTCGCACGCCTGCTGGAACAGCACCGGGCGGGTCTCGCGCCACAGCTCACGGCCGAACAGGAAGGGGGAGTTGGCGCCGAGCGCGAGCTGCACGCCGCAGATCGCCTGGGCCGCGTTCCACACCGAGGCGAACCGGGCGGGGGTGACCTGCAGGTGCAGTTGCAGCGAGGTGGCGGCGGCCTCGGCGACCATCGACACCGAGTCGACGGCGAGGCGCTCCACGCCGTCGATGTCGAGCGCGATGTCCTCGCCGCGGGCGGCCAGGATCTGGTCGCTGAGCAGGCTGTAGCGGTCGTTGCGGCTCATCGCGTCCAGCCCGGCGTGCTCCAGGTCGAGGGTGGGCAGGATGCCGACCATCACGATCCGGGCGCCCGCGGCGGCGGCCCGCCGGTCGGCGTAGCGCAGGCCGGTGTCCAGCTCCTCGCGCAGGTCCTCGAAGACGTGGCCGGTCAGGCGGCGCGGGGCGACGTTGACCTCGATGTTGAACCGGCCCAGTTCGGTCTGGAAGTCCGCCGAGGAGATCGCGTCCAGCACCCGCTCGTTGCCGAGCACCGGGAGGCCCTGCTCGTCGGCCAGGTTCAGTTCGATCTCCAGGCCCATCATCGCCTTAGGGCGGTCGAACCGCTCCTCCCTGAGCATCCGCTCCAGCACGTCCAGACAGGACTGGAGCTTGCGGCGGTACAGCTGCCGGTCGGCCAGCTCCGCCCGGGTCGCCACGACCTTCTCGCCCACGGGTGCCTTCCCTCCCCTCGGTCGACAGTGCCCCAGCATCATGCCCCGCTCGAAGATCAATATCCCGAGATCCGAACACCCGGGCGAGACAGGGTTGTTGACGATCAGTCAGCGACTTCCCGACTTGTGTGCCACAACCGAACGTGATATGAAGGTCACCCTGCGCACCTGTTCGAATGGAATTCGCACGCCGCTCAGGCCCGGTCAGGGCCGTCCGAGACACCCACGATGCCGAGGGACTCTCGTCGACGACCCGCCCACCACACTCGGCGCCCACGCACAACCGGACACGGCCAGACCTCCCTCATGTCGGCGCCATGCCGGTATGCCGCAACGGCACGCCGATCACGCACGGAGAGGCGACCCAGCCATGACCCTGCACCTGTCCCAGCCCCCGGCCGGCGCACTGCGCGCCGCGCTCTCCGCCCTCGCGCCCGAGGCGGAGCTCTCGCCGTCCTCGGCCACCGTCCTGCGCCATAGCGCCGGCCGCCCCCGGCCGCTGCTCGCACTGTCCGTGCACGCCCTGCGCGGCCCCGCGCCCCGACTGGCCGGGGCCGAGTGCACCGGCTGGCGCTTCCTGCTGAGCGAGAGCTCCCCCGGAGCGGGCGCGCCCGGAGGGAGCGCGCCCGCGGCGGCCGGGTCCGGAGCGGCCGCGCCCTGCGGGCACAGCGGCTGCACGGGTGGGGGTGGCGGCGGCGGAGCGGCGGAGGTGCCGCTGACCGTCGGCGAGTTCACCGAGGACGGGCTGGACGGGGTGCTGGCCGCCGCCGAGGTGGTCAGCGGTCCGGACGGCCCGGTGTTCTCCCACCTGAGCGCCGGCCCGTTCCTGGACTCCACCGTGCGGGCGCTGCGTCAGGCCTGGCAGCTCGCCCACGGCACGCCCGGGCGGTACGAGCCGCGGCTGCTGTCGCTGCCCGAGCACTACGCCTCGGCGCTGTGGCTGCACGGCGGCCAGCCCGGGGAGGACCTGCTGATCCCGCTGGCCCCGGCCCCGCTCGGGGTCGCCGCCCACCAGGCGCTGCCCGCCGCCGAGTTGCTGGCCCGGCTGGAGCGCTCCCCCGCCGCCCGGGCGAACGCGGCCCGGGCCGGCGCCGCGCAGCCGACCGCGCTGATCGGCTGACCGGGCCGCTCGGCCGACCGACCCGGCGCACCGTCAGGAGGACCGCGCACCACCCGGACGGGCCATGCCGCACTGATCCGATCGGATCGGTTCGGCATGGCCCGTTCGTGCCCGGATCCGTTCGTCTCCCGCCCGGTCGGGTGATCTCGCACGCTCTTCTGTGGCGCATGTCACCAAATGGCTGCGCGAGCGCCCGCGGAGTCGGACACTGGTGTCGGTCGGGTGGAGGACCAATCGTCCTACCCGGCTGACGCCGTTTCACACCTGATCCGGTGCAAGATTTCAGCGAAGCGAGGTACAAGGATGTGCCAGCACCGAACCGAGTGTCCGTCCGCCGAGTCGGCTGACCGCGAGGCGGCCGTCCCGGTCGCGCGCCACCCCGAGCAGGGCTGGAGCCTGCTGTGCAACGGGGTGCTGCTGTTCGACGACACCGGTGAGCTGCTGCCGGACGGCCGGGTGATCGCCCCCCGCCGGAGCCTGCTGATCGCCGCCTGAGCCTCCGCTCCCCGCTCCTCCTCTCCGCCGCCCGCCCGCCGTGGCCGCTCCGTCAGGAGCCGCCGTGCGGGCGGGCGGCGGGCGTCGCGGGGTCGTACCACAGGCTGACCATCGGGGAGCGCAGCGTCCAGCCGAGGCTGCCGTAGAGGGCGCGGCCCTCGGTGGTGCCGACCAGCAGGGCGGTGCGCGCGCCCGCCGCGTGCGCCTCGTTCTGCAGGGTGCGCATCAGGGCCGTGCCGAGGCCGCGGCGGCGGTGCCCGGGATCGGTCTCGATCTGGTCGGCGACGGCGAGCAGCGGGGCGTCCGTCCGGCCGCCGAGCGGGGTGGCGGGGGCCAGGCCGATCTGGCCGCGGGCGGCGAAGGCGCCGTCGGCGGTGCGGACCAGGGCCCGGACGGTGCCGCCGCGGCTCCAGGTGGTGATCCGGTAGCCGGCCGGGGCGGCCGCCCGCTCGGGGCGCAGCGGGAGCGTCATCAGGTACCCGGGGGTGCCCTGGTGCCAGCCGCGGCCGATCCAGGGCAGGACGCGCTCGTCCTCGGCGAACAGCTTGAGCCACGTCCAGGGGGCGGTGGTGCTCCCGGCGAGCGTGCGGACCTCCTCCTCGGCGGGCTCGGGCAGCACGTGGCGCCGCAGTTGGCGGGTCTGGCCGACGTCGATGCTCCAGCCCCAGGGTTCGGGGACGGGGTCGGCGGCGCCGCGGGAGACCGCCCACCCGCTGGTCCAGGCCCGGACGAGTTCGGGGACGGTGGCGTCGTCGGGCATGGGTGCGCTCCAAGCATGTAATGGTCTCTAATGGCTTTCGCATATTACTCCTGCCGGGGCGGGCGGGGTACCGGGATTTCCGGCGGGCCCGGCACCGGGGCCCTCCGCGTGCACCCGCCGCAGGGCCGCGGCCAGCGCGGGGACGTCGACCGGGGCGGTGGTGTCGACGCGGTGGACCGGGCCGAGGGCGAGCGGGGCGGCCTCGCGGGACCAGGCGTCCCAGCGGCCGTCGGGCTCGCCGGGGCGCTCGGGGTGGACGGGGTGGCGGTGCGGCATCCGGTCCTCGAAGCGGCGGCGGGCCAGGGCGGCGGGGAGTTCGCACCACACCTCCTGCGCGGTGGCGACCCCGGCGGCGTCCAGTCCGGCCCGGACCGTCCCGCGCATCGGGCCGCCCAACCAGGGCGCCTCCAGCACGGCCGCGCCGCGGGCGTCGCGCAGCAGCGTCCAGAGCGTCTCGCCCGCGGCGATGCCGAGCAGCCGGCTCCACTCCCGGCGGTCGGGGACCCGCAGGGCGGCGAGCCGGTCGGCCAGGGTCTCCTTCACCGCGTCCTTGCTGAACAGCGGGAGGCCGAGTTCGGCGGCCAGGGCGCGCGCGAGGGTGCTCTTGCCCGAGCCGGGCAGGCCGTTCACCAGTACGGTCATCATCCCTGCACGGTAACGGCGGTGACGGTCCGTCGGACCCGCCGGGCGCATCCGGGCCGGCCCGCCGCCGCCGGCGGCCAGTCGGCGGTCCTGCTCCCCGGAGCGGGAGTTCGGTCACGGCGGTCGCATCGCGCCGGTTCGCGGGGGATGCCTCGTGTTCGCGGGGTGGGGGCGGGCGCTACAGGGCGTCGGCCACGATCAGGCGGCCGACCTGTTCGCCGAGCACGGCCCGGGCGGTCGGGTCCAGGCCGGAGTCGGTGACGAAGCAGTCGAGTTCGCTGAGCGCCGCGAAGGCGCTCAGGCCGACCACGCCCCACTTGGTGCGGTCCGCGACCGCCACCACCCGGCGGGCGGAGGCGATCAGGGCGCGGTTGGTCTGGGCCTCGGCCAGGTTGGGGGTGGTGAGGCCGGCGCGTTCGCTGACGCCGTGGGCGCCGATCAGCAGCAGGTCGACGTGCAGGGAGCGGATCGCCTGGTCGGCGAGCGGGCCGACCAGGGCGGCGGAGGGGGTGGGGGTGCCGCCGGTGAGCAGCAGGGTCGGCCCGCCGCCGGGGTGCTTCGCGGCGTGTTCGCGCAGCAGGTCGGCCACCGGCAGCGAGTTGGTGACGACGGTCAGGCCGCGGACGTCCAGCAGGCGGCTCACCACCGCGTGGGCCGTGGTGCCGGCCGAGACCGCCACCACGCTGCCGGGTTCCACCAGGGCGGCCGCGGCGTCGGCCAGGGCGGCCTTGGCCGCGGACTCGCGCTGCGCCTTGGCCTCGAAGCCCGGCTCCTCGGTCCGGGCGCCGCTGGTCACCGCGCCCCCGTAGATCTTCTCCACCTCGCCGGACCTGGCCAGTTCGTCCAGGTCCCGGCGGATCGTCATGTCGGAGACGCCGAACTGCTCGACCAGGTCGGCGACCCGGACGGCGCCGGTCCGGCGCACCAGGTCGAGGATCAGTGCCCGGCGCTGGGGGGCGAGCAGTGCTTGGTCCGCCACGGGGTCTCCTTCACACCGCTCGGAAGTGGTTCACGGATCAACAGGATAGTGCGGTCCTGAGTCGTTCCCCGCCCACCTCCCGGCCCTTCCGGTGCTGATTCAACACAATCAAACGCCTGGTGATGGCAGGAGCTCGCCCAGCCCGGGCCGGTTCCGACCGCTCTGAGCTGGTCAAATGCCCGGGATGCCGACCGGGTTTCCGATGCGTCCCGTCGGAGCCCTTGACACAAACGAACACCGATCCGAGACTCTCCCCCAGCCGCTTGTTTGCGCCAACATGCTTGGCTCCCCCCACCCCACCCCACCCGAAGCCGCGAGGTACTCCCCCATGTCGCGTACGAGATCCGTGCTGCTGTGCGCCCTGCTGGCGCTCGGTGCGCCGCTGGCCGCCGGCACCGCCCCCGCCCAGGCCGCCCCCGTGCCCGTGGTCAACGGCACCCAGTTCACCGACACCACCGGTGCGGCCGTGCAGGCGCACGGCGGCGGCGTGATCAAGGTCGGTGCGTACTACTACTGGTTCGGCGAGGACCGCAACGCCGACAACAGCTTCCGGTACGTCTCGGTGTACCGCTCCGCCGACCTGAAGACCTGGGAGTTCCGCAACCACGTGCTGACCCAGGCCACCGATCCGGAGCTGGCCTCGGCCAACATCGAGCGGCCCAAGGTGATCTACAACCGGGCCACCGGCCAGTTCGTGATGTGGATGCACAAGGAGAGCGCCACCGACTACGGCGAGGCCCGGGCCGCCGTCGCGGTCTCCTCCACCGTGGACGGGAACTACGGCTGGCGCGGCAGCTTCCGGCCGCTGGGCGAGATGTCCCGGGACATCACCACCTTCGTGGACGACGACGGCACCGCGTACATGGTCTCCGCCGCCAACGAGAACCGGGACCTGCACGTCTACCGGCTGACCTCCGACTACACCGGCATCGACGCCCAGGTGCAGAGCCTGTGGAACGGCTCCTCCCGGGAGGCGCCCGCGCTGTTCAAGCGGAACGGCGTGTACTTCCTGCTCACCTCCGGCGCCACCGGCTGGGCCCCGAACCAGCAGATGTACGGCACCGCGAGCAGCATCACCGGCAGTTGGAGCGGCCTGACCAACATCGGCGACGGCGTCACCTACGGCAGCCAGACCGCGTACGTGCTGCCCGTCCAGGGCACCTCGGGCACCGGCTACCTGTACATGGGCGACCGCTGGGGCAACTCGACGGGCGGCACCGTCAACGACTCGCAGTACGTGTGGCTGCCGCTGACCTTCCCCACCGACACCAGCATGACGATGGGCGACTCCCCGCAGATCACCGTCGACACCGCGGCGGGCACCGTCGCCCCGATGGCCGCGACCTGGGAGAACCTGACCGGGCAGCAGAGCGGCAAGTGCGTGGACGTCGCCGACTACTCGTTCGCCGCGGGTGCGCAGGCCATCCAGTGGTCCTGCGGCTGGGGCGCCAACCAGACTTTCTGGTTCAAGCCGCTCAGCGGCGGCTACGTGCAGATCACGGCCCGGCACAGCGGCAAGTGCCTGGACGTCGCGGGCAACTCGACCGCCAACGGCGCGGCCGTGGTGCAGAACACCTGCTCCACCGCCAACTCCCAGCAGTGGCAGGTGCAGCAGGCCGACAGCAGCGGCAACGTCCGGCTGGTCGACCGGCGTTCCGGCAAGTGCCTGGACGTCACCAACCAGTCCACCGCCGACGGCACCGCGCTGGAGCAGTGGACCTGCAACTCCGGCTCCAACCAGCTGTGGCGGCGCGGCCCGTCCTGGCTCTGACCTCCCCGCACCCCACCCGCACCACCCCCACCCGACGGCACGTCCCTGGTCCTCGCCCGGCGAGGGACGTGCCGTTCCGCATGCCCGCCCCCGGAGGAACACCGTGTCCCCACAGCGCCGCACCGCCCGCGCCGCCGCCCTGACCGCCCTGGCCGCGCTCGCCGCCGGCACCCTGGCCGCCCCGCCCGCCGCGGCCGTGGAGGCCGCCGCCCACGTCACCGTCCGGCTCGACCCCAGCTACCAGCAGCAGCCGTTCCAGGGCTGGGGCACCGCGCTGGCCTGGTTCGCCAACGCCACCGGCGACTGGCCGGACGTCAAGCGCGACGAACTCGCCGACGCCCTGTACGGGGCGGACGGGCTGGGCTTCACCGTCGCCCGCTACGACATCGGCGGCGGCGACAGCCCGGAGACCGCGCCCTACCTGCGCCCGGGCGCGGCCGTGCCCGGCTACTGGAACCGGCCCGCCGCGTACGGGCCGCCCGGCGGCGACCCCACCGGCTGGACCGAGCAGCCGAACTGGTGGGACCCGGGCGACCCGGACGACTGGAACCCGCAGGCCGACGCCGCCCAGCGCTGGTGGCTGACCGCCGCGAAGAGCCGCGGCGCCGACACCTTCGAGGCGTTCTCCAACTCGGCGCCGTACTTCATGACGAACAGCGGCCTGGTCTCCGGCGCCGCCGACGGCTCGTGGGACAACCTGCGCGCCGACCAGTACGACCGGTTCGCCGCCTACCTCGCCGGGTCGCTGCAGCGCGCCCAGGCCGCCACCGGCGTCACCTTCTCCTCGCTGTCGCCGATGAACGAGCCCGGCACCTCGTACTGGCACGCGGGCGGCCCGCAGGAGGGCTCGCACTGGGACCCCGCCTCGCAGGCCCACCTGGCCACCAGCGTGCGGGCCGCGCTGGACGCGGCCCACCTGGCCACGCCGGTCGCCGCGATGGACGAGACCGACCCGGACCTGTTCCGCGCCGACTGGAGCGCCTACCCGGCCGCCGCCCGCGCCGCGGTCGGCAAGCTCAACACCCACACCTACTCCACCGGCGGCCGCGGCACCGTCCGCGACCTCGCCAAGGGCGCCGGGCTGCCCGCCTGGATGTCCGAGGTGGACCTCGGCGGCTCGGTGCCGCAGAGCTTCACCGACATGTCGCCCGCGCTCGACCTCGCGCACCGGATCACCGACGACGTCCGGGAGCTGGAGCCGGGCGCCTGGGTGATGTGGCAGGCCGTCGAGGACTACGCCAACATGACGCCCGCCCACGAGAACTCCAACTGGGGCCTGGTCCAGGTCGACCTGAACTCGGCCGACCCGGCGGAGGAGCCGCTGCGGCTGAACAAGAAGTACTGGGCGATGGCCAACTACAGCCGCTTCGTCCGGCCCGGCGCCCGGGTGATCGCCACCGACTCCACCGACACGCTGGCCGCGCTGCGGCCGAACGGCACCGGCGCGGTCGCGGTGTACACCAACTCCACCGGCGCCGCGCGGACCGTCACCCTCGACCTGGCGGGCTTCCAGGGCGTCGACACCTCGGTGCCGGTGCAGCGGTGGACCACCGACGGCGGCAAGAACCTGGTCCGCGAACCCGACCTGGCCGCGACCGCCGCCAAGACCCTGACCGCCACCGTCGGCCCCGGCTCGGTGACCACCTTCGTGCTGCCCGGCGCCACCGGCACCGCCACCGCGGCCGCCACCGTCCCCACCGGCCGGACCCGCCGGCTGATCAACGACCGCAGCGGCCTCGCCCTGGCCGCCTCCGGCGCCGCCGTGGTCCAGCGCACCCCGAACACCACCGACACCACCCAGCAGTGGAACTTCACCCGGCTCGCCGGGGCGTACGACTCCACCGCCGCCTACCGGATCACCAACACCAGGAGCGGCAAGGCGCTCAGCGTCGGCGGCGGCGCGCTGTCGCTGGTCGCCGCGGGCAGCTCCACCCAGCAGCAGTGGCTGCTGTCCACCACCGGCGACGGGCACGACACCCTGGTCAACCGGGCGAGCGGCCTGCTGCTGGACGTCAGCAACCAGTCCACCGCGGACGGCGCGCCGGTCGGCGCCTGGACGCCCACCGGCGGCGGCAACCAGTCCTGGGCGGTCGGCTCCGCCGCGGCCGACGCCTACCAGGGCCTGAAGGTCCGGCTCAGCGGGCGCTGCGCGGAGGTCGCGGGCGGCTCCACCGCCGCGGGCACCGCCGTGGTCCAGCACACCTGCGCCGACGCCACCGACCAGCAGTGGACGCTGCGGCCGGCCGGCGGCCCCGGCCAGGTCAACGTGGTGGTCCGGTCCACCGGCCAGTGCCTGGACGTGTCGGGCGCCGCCACCGCGGACGGCGCGCCGCTGGTGCAGTACCCGTGCAACGGCGGGACGAACCAGCAGTGGTCGGTGCGCGACACCGGCTCCGGGTACGTGACGCTGCTGGCCCGGCACAGCGGCGAGTGCCTGGACGTGAACGGCTCCTCGACGGCCGACGGGGCGGCGCTGGTGCAGCGGCCCTGCACGGGCGCGCCGGGGCAGCAGCTGCTGGTCGGCTGACCGGCTGAACGAACGGCGGCGGGCCCTACCCGGAGGTGGGGCCCGCCGCCGCCGTTCGGTCAGCCGCGCGGGGCGGGCGGGGGTGCGGTGCTGGCCCGCAGCACCAGTTCGGGGGCCACCACGACCGGCGCGTCCCCGGCCGCGTCGGGGGCGTCGATCCGGTCGAGCAGCCGGGCCACGCACTGGCGGCCGACCTCCTCGAAGTCCTGCCGGACGGTGGTCAGCGGCGGCAGGTAGTAGGCCGCCTCGGGCAGGTCGTCGAAGCCGACCACGCTGACGTCCTCGGGGACCCGGCGGCCCGCCTCGTGCAGGGCGCGGAGCAGGCCGAGCGCCAGGTGGTCGTTGGCGGCGAACACCGCGGTGACGTCGGGGCGGGCGGCCAGTTCGCAGCCGATCCGGTAGCCGTCCTCGGCCGTCCAGTCTCCGTACTTCAGCGGGGGGACGGGCGCCCCGGCGGCCTTCAGCGCGGCGTGCCAGGCGGCGGCCCGGCGGCGGGCGGCGTAGGAGTCCTGCGGGCCGCCGAGGTGCCAGACGGTGCGGTGGCCGAGGCCGAGCAGGTGGCGGGTGGCGGCGGCGGCGCCGGCGGCCTGGTCGGTGTCGACCGAGGGGAAGCGGCGTTCCGGGTCGCCGTCGGCGACCACCACCGGGACGCCGGAGGTGACCGAGAAGCCGGGCCGGTCGAGGATCTGCGCCTCGATCACCACCAGTCCGTCCACGGCCTGGTCGGTGAGCTGGCGGACGGCCTGCTGCACGGCGCGTTCGGTCTGGTCCTCGACGCAGACCACGTTCAGCGAGTACCCGGCCCGCTGGGCGGCGCGCGAGATCGCGGCCAGGGTGCGGGCGTTGCCCTGGGCGGTGACGTCGAAGGTGACCACGCCCAGGACGTGGAAGCGGCCCAGGGTGAGCGCCCGGGCCGCGCTGTTGCGCTGGTAGCCGAGCACCCGCATCGCCGAGAGCACCCGCTCGCGGGTCTCGGGTTCGACGTTGCTGCGGTTGTTGGCGACCCGGGAGACGGTCTGCGAGGAGACTCCGGCGAGCTCCGCGACGTCGGCCTGGGACGGCGGCCGCGTCCTGCCCCGGGCGGTGCCGTCCGGCGTCGGGTCCTGCCCCATGCGCTCCTCCTCCATGTCTGCGTAAACATGGTAGCGCTGCGGGGGAACGGGGAAAGCCACCGCCCCGGCTGCCGGAGCAGTCGGGGCGGTGACTCGGTGGGCGCGGCCGACCCTCAACGGCCGGCCCGCCGTTCCGGCTTCCCGCCGCCGGGCCGGACCGCCACGCCCGTGGGGCGGTCCACCTCGGCCCGGGGCGGGCAGCCGGAAGCCCGTCGGGGCGTCAGGCGGGCAGCCCCCGCGCGTTCGCCGCTGCGGCGCTGCTGGACGACCACGGCGACGACCAGCAGGGCGCCCTGGGCGGCGTTCCGCCAGAAGGGGTTGATGCCCTGGACGGTGCGGCCGTTCTCCAGGCAGCCGAGCAGGGCCCGGCGGCGAGCAGGGTTCCGCCGGGCCCTGCGGCGGTGATGGCCTTGAGTTCGAGGCCCTCGCTGCCGGAGGCGGGCCGACCGGAGCCGGTGCGGAAGGTGAGCGGAATGCCGGCCGGCCAGCGCGCCGACGTCCCTGCCGTTGACGAACTCCCCGGCGGCGCGCTTGCCGACCTCGCCGACCGTCCGGCTGGCGTCGCCGCCGAAGGTGACCCCCTTCAGGTCGATGCCGAGTTCGGCGGCCACGGCCGAGGCGGCACGGGAGGAGGGGACGGTTCCGGGCACGAGAGGACGCTCCTTGGCGCGGGAGTCCGGACCGGCACGAAACCGCGCATCGAAGTCAACAAAAAATCGAACATGATTAAACGTGATACAACAATGAAAGAAGCAAAGCCACACCGGAGTCAAGCCGATCGGTCCGCCGATGCCGGGTCGTGACCTGGCCGCCGAACCGCTCGAACCGCTCGCCCTCCTCGCACCGACCGCCCTGACCTGGCATTTCACCGGAACAGAAGGGTCATCGCCCGATCACGAAGCGGCATCACGACGCAACAACGGCTTGACGCCCCGGCAACACCGGGTCAACACTCGTCGCCAACGCCATGTTGGCGTAAACATCCGCCGAAGGGCACTTCCCGTGAGCACGTCGCAGCGCACCATCCCCGGTACCGTCCGGTCTCGCTCCGCCCCTGCCACCCGCCTCATCCGCCGCAACCGCAACCGCGGGGCCCGGTACGGCGGTTGGGGCTTCGCGTTCTTCGCACCGTTCCTGGTGGTGTTCGTGGTCGGGGTCGCCGCGCCGCTCGGCTACGCCGCGTACCTGAGCCTGTTCCAGGACCGGCTGATCGGCGGCACGGTCTTCGTCGGGCTGGACAACTACCGGCGGGCGCTGGGCGACGAGCTGTTCCGGGCCGGCCTGTGGCGGGTGCTGCTGTTCCTGCTGGTGCAGGTGCCGGTGATGCTCGGACTGGCCCTGCTGGCGGCGCTGGCCGTCGACAGCGGCCGGCTGCGCCGCCCCGGCCTGTTCCGGATCGGCGTCTTCGTCCCGTACGCGGTGCCCGCCGTGGTCGCCTCGCTGATGTGGGGCTACCTGTACGGCGACCGGTTCGGGCTGGCCGGGCAGATCGGCGACTTCTTCGGCACGGAGCTGCCCGACCTGCTCGGCCCGCACTGGATGCTCGCGTCCATCGGCAACGTGGTGACCTGGCAGTACACCGGCTACAACATGCTGATCCTGTACGCCGCGCTGCGCACCGTGCCCACCGAGCTGTACGAGGCCGCGGCGCTGGACGGGGCCGGCGAGTTCCGCAAGGCGTGGAGCATCAAGCTGCCCGCGGTCCGCCCGGCCCTGGTGCTGGCCACGGTGTTCTCGATCATCGGCACCTTCCAGCTGTTCAACGAGCCCAACGTGATGCAGTCGCTGGCGCCGAACGTGGTCTCCACCAGCTACACGCCCAACATGTACGCCTACAACCTGGCCTTCAACGGCCAGCAGTTCAACTACTCGGCAGCCGTCGCCGTGGTCCTCGGCGGGGTCACCGCCGTGATCGCCTACGCCGTCCAGCTCCGGTCGATGCGGAAGGGACAGGGCGCATGAGGACCCCCACCACCACGAGGCGGCGGCCGCGCCGCGGCCGGGCGAGCAACGCGCTCACCCTGGCGATGGCGCTGATGCTGGGCTACGCGCTGCTCCCGCTGGTGTGGCTGTTCATGGCCTCCACCAAGGACACCGCCTCGCTGATGGACAGCTTCGGCCTCTGGTTCGGCCACGGCTTCCACCTGTTCGGCAACATCGGCCACGTGCTGAGCTACGACGACGGCATCTACCTGCGCTGGTTCGGCAACACCCTGCTGTACGCGGTGGTCGGCGCCGGCGGCGCGGCGTTCATCGCCACCGCCGCCGGGTACGGCCTGGCCAAGTACCGTTTCCGCGGCCGCACCGCGCTGGCCGCCACCGTGCTCGGCGCGATCGCCATCCCCGGCACCGCGCTGGCCGTCCCCACCTACCTGCTGTTCAGCAAGGCCGGGATCGTCGACACCCCGTGGGCGGTGCTGCTGCCCTCGCTGGTCAGCCCGTTCGGCGTCTACCTGATGCGGGTGTACGCCGCCGAGGCGGTGCCGGACTCGATGCTGGAGGCCGCCCGGATCGACGGCGCGGGCGAACTGCGCACCTTCTTCACCGTCTCGCTGCGGCTGCTCGCCCCCGGCTTCGTCACCGTCCTGCTGTTCGCCCTGGTCGCGACCTGGAACAACTACTTCCTGCCGCTGATCGTGCTCAGCGACCCGAAGTGGTTCCCGCTGACCGTCGGCCTCAACCAGTGGAACTCCCTGGCCACCGGCGCGGCCGGCAGCGGCGCCACGACCACCGACTTCTACCCGCTGGTCGTCACCGGCAGCCTGCTGGCGATCGTCCCGCTGGTGGTCGCCTTCCTCTTCCTGCAGCGCTACTGGCAGTCCGGCCTGTCGGCCGGCTCCGTCAAGGAATGACGGCACCTCACCCTCCGCCCTCCACAGCAAGGAAGCACCATGTCTCCCGCACCCTCCCGCCGCCGCAGACTCGCCGTCCTCGCCCCGGCCGCCGCCCTGCTGCTCGGCCTGACCGCCTGCGGCTCCGACGGCTCCGGCTCCTCCCCCGCGGTCACCGACCCCGCCGCGGCGCTGGACACCCCCACCACGCTGACCTTCTGGACCTGGGCGCCGAACATCGACAAGACCGTCGCGCTGTTCGAGCAGAAGTACCCGAAGATCAAGGTGAACGTGGTCAACGCCGGCCAGTCCGCCACCGAGTACACCAAGATGCAGACCGCGATCAAGGCCGGCAGCGGCGGCCCCGACGTCGCCCAGGTCGAGTACTTCGCGCTGCCCGAGTTCGCGCTCTCCAAGCGGCTGGTCGACCTCAAGCAGTACGGGGCGGCTTCCCTGGAGCCGAAGTTCACCCCGTCCGCCTGGTCGCAGGTCGCGCTGAACGGCGGCGTCTGGGCCGTCCCGCAGGACACCGGCCCGATGGCGATGTTCTACAACCAGAAGCTCTTCGACCAGCTCGGCCTGAAGCCGCCCACCACCTGGGCCGAGTTCGAGGACGTCGCGGTGAAGATCAAGGCATCCGACCCGAACCGCTTCATCACCTCCATCGACCCCGGTGACGCGGGCGGCCTGGACAGCTTCGTCTGGCAGGGCGGCGGCCGGCCGTTCCAGCAGAAGGACGCCACGGACGTCGCCGTCGACCTCCAGGACCCGGGCAGCAAGAAGGTCGCCGACCTGTGGTCCTCGCTGCTCCAGCGCAAGCTGGTCGACGCCGCGCCCGGCTGGACCAACGAGTGGTGGCAGAGCATGGACAGCGGCCGCTACGCGATGTGGCTGATCGGCGCCTGGGCGCCCGGCAACATCGCCTCCACCATCCCGAACACCGCCAAGGACTGGCGGGTCGCGCCGATGCCGCAGTGGTCGGCGGGCGGCAAGGTCTCGGCGGAGAACGGCGGCTCGGCCGTCGCGGTGCCCACCTCCAGCAAGCACCAGGCCGCCGCCGCGGCGTTCGCGATCTGGCTGAACTCCGACCCGGAGGCGGTCCGCTCGCTCAACGACAACGGCCTCTTCCCGGCCACCACCGGCCTGCTCACCGACCCGGCCTTCCTGGACAAGCCGCTGGACGCGCTCGGCGGCCAGCAGGCCAACCGGATCTTCGCCGACTCCTCCGCGACCGTCGGCACCGGCTGGCAGTACCTGCCCTACCAGGTGTACGCAAACTCGGTCTTCAAGGACACCGTCGGCCAGTCCGTGAACAACGGCGACCTGAACGCCGGCCTGAGCGCCTGGCAGCAGCGGATCGCCGACTACGGCAACCAGCAGGGCTTCAAGGTCACCACTCCGTGACCCCCGGCCGGGGGCCCGCCCGCGCCCGTCGCGGCCGGGCGGGCCCCGGCCCCCTCCCTCCAGCACCCCAGGAGCAGCAACCCCATGCCCGTCCTCGACACCGACGGCGGCGAGTTCACCCTCGACGGCGCCCCGTTCCGCATCCTCTCCGGCGGCCTGCACTACTTCCGGATCCACCCCGACCACTGGGCCGACCGCCTGCGCAAGGCCCGGCTGATGGGCCTCAACACGGTCGAGACGTACGTCCCGTGGAACCTCCACCAGCCCCGGCCCGGCGAGTTCCGCTTCGACGGCGGACTCGACCTGCCGGCCTTCCTCGACCTCGCCGCCGCCGAGGGCCTGCACGTGCTGCTCCGCCCCGGCCCGTACATCTGCGCCGAGTGGGAGGGCGGCGGCCTGCCGTCCTGGCTGCTCACCGACCCGGGCGTCCGGCTGCGCAGCAACCACCCCGGCTACCTGCACGCCGTCGAGGGCTGGTTCGCCGCCCTGCTGCCGAAGGTCGCCGACCGGCTCGCCACCCGCGGCGGCCCGGTGCTGGCCGTCCAGGTGGAGAACGAGTACGGCGCGTACGGCGACGACACCTCGCACCTGGCCCACCTCGCCGACCTGCTGCGCCGGTTCGGCGTGGACGTCCCGCTGTTCACCTGCGACCAGCCCGGCGACCTGGCCCGCGGCGCCCTGCCCGGC
Source organism: Kitasatospora sp. NPDC004272 (assembly GCF_053603035.1). NCBI lineage: Bacteria > Bacillati > Actinomycetota > Actinomycetes > Kitasatosporales > Streptomycetaceae > Kitasatospora > Kitasatospora sp. NPDC004272. Next base: position 17,161 of record NZ_JBSGET010000159.1, read on the forward strand.
ACCCTGGCTACCGTCAACTTCGGCAGCCGCTCCCGCCAGGGCCTGGCCGCGCTGGACGAACTGCGGCCCGGGCAGCCCAAGTTGTGCGCCGAGTTCTGGATCGGCTGGTTCGACCGGTGGGGCGGCCGGCACGTGGTGCGCGACCCCGAGGACGCCGCCCGCGAACTGGACGACCTGCTGGCCACCGGCGCCTCGGTCAACCTGTACATGTTCCACGGCGGCAGCAACTTCGGCTTCACCAACGGCGCCAACGACAAGCACACCTACCGGCCCACCGTCACCAGCTACGACTACGACTCGCCCCTCGACGAGGCCGGCGACCCCACCGCCAAGTACCACGCCTTCCGCGAGGTGCTCGCCAAGTACGGCCCGCCGCCGGCCGGACCGGCCCCCGCCACCGCGCCCAAGCTGCCCGAGACCGTCGTGCGCCTCACCGAGAGCGCCCCGCTGCTGGCCGACCTGCCCGTCCTCGGCACCCCGGTGCCCGCGCTGCGCCCGCTCGCCATGGAGGAGCTCGGCCAGGACTTCGGGTTCGTCCTCTACAAGGCGGTGCTGCCCGCCGCCGGCCCCGCCCTGCTGGAGGTCGGCGCCGTCGCCGACCGCGCCCAGGTGTTCGTCGACGGCCAGCCCGTGGGCGTGCTGGAGCGCGAGAACCACGAGCGGGCGATCGCCTTCCACGTCCCGCGGGCCGGCGCCGTGCTGCGGCTGCTGGTGGAGAACCAGGGCCGGGTCAACTACGGCGAGGGCCTGCACGACCGCAAGGGCCTGCACGGGCCGGTGCTCCTCAACGGCGCGGAGCTGACCGGCTGGAGCAGCCTGCCGCTGCCACTGGACGACCTCGGCGAACTCTCCTTCACCGGCGCCGCGGGCCCCCTCCCCGGCCCGGTCTTCCACCGCGGCGCCTTCCACGTCGACGAGCCCGCCGACACCTTCCTGCACCTGCCCGGCTGGACCAAGGGCAACGCCTGGGTCAACGGCTTCCCGCTCGGCCGCCACTGGTCCCGCGGCCCCCAGTGCTCGCTGTACGTCCCCGGCCCGGCCCTGCGCCCCGGACCGAACGAACTGACCGTGCTGGAACTGCACGCCGCCCCGTCCCACCGCACCGCCCGGCTGCTGCCCCACCCGGACCTCGGCCCGACCGAGGAGTAGCCCCCACCGCGGCACCCCGGCCCGGGCGGCCCCGCCCGGGCCCGTTCACCAGCCGTCCGGACCCTCCGGGCGGCCGCAGCACTCAGGAGGACACATGAGCAAGTACCTGGTCACGGGCGGAGCCGGCTACGTCGGGAGCGTGGTGGCGGCGCACCTGTTGGAGGCGGGCCACTCGGTGACGGTGCTGG
>NZ_JBSGET010000160.1:0-18092 GCF_053603035.1 Kitasatospora sp. NPDC004272
CGCCGTGGAGACCCCCGCGCCCGCCCCGGCGGACCCCCGGCCCGCGCTGCCCGAGTCCGCCGCCCGCCGGCTGGCCGTCCTGCTCGGCACCCGCGGCGGCCACGGCAGCACGGCCAACCTGGCCGAGCTGCTCCCGCAGTGGCTGGCCGCCGCCCGCACCCGCGGCTACCGGCTGCCGCCCGCCCTGGTCCCGCCCCTGCTGGACACCGCCCGGGCCCGTTCCGAACTGCGCACCGACGCCGTCGCCCTGGCCGGCCCGCTCGGCCGCTGGCTGGCCCCGCACAACCCGGACTGGAAGTACGTCACCCGCACCGCGGGCGAACCGGACGCCCTCGACCAGCCCGGTGAACTCCTGTGGCAGGAGGGCCTGTTCGCCGAACGCGTCACCCACCTGACCCGGCTGCGGCGCACCGACCCGGCCGCCGGGCTCGCCCTGCTCGCCTCCACCTGGAGCACCGAACGGGCCGAGGACCGGGTGCTGTTCCTCGACTCCCTGCAGGACGGGCTGTCCGCCGCCGACGAGGACTTCCTGGAGGCCGCGCTCTCCGACCGTTCCAAGAACGTCCGGGCCACCGCCGCGGAACTCCTCGCCACCCTCCCCGGCTCCGCCCTCGCCGCCCGGATGGCCGACCGCGCCCGCGCCGCCGTCCGGCACGAGGGCGACCGGCTGCACGTCACCCCGCCCACCGCCTGCGACGCCGCGATGCAGCGCGACGGCATACCGGTCAAGTCGCCCACCGGACGCGGCGAACGCGCCTGGTGGTTCGGCGAGGTCGTCGCCGGCGCGCCGCTGTCCCTGTGGACGGCCGGGACCGGCCTCACCCCCGAACAGCTGCTCGCGCTGCCCACCGTCGACTCGCCCGACGGCGGCGGCGCCGAGTGGGCCGAGGACCTGCGCGAGGCGTGGGCCCGCGCCGCCGTCCGCCAGCAGGACGCCGCCTGGGCCCGCGCCCTGCTCGGCACCCCGCCGCGCCCGGGCCGCGACACCCGCACCCCCGGCGCCCCGGCCAAGCTGCTGGCCGTCCTGCCGCCCGCCGAACGGGCCTCCTGGACGGCCGCGTTCGTCCAGACCCACGGCCTCGGCGACGCCTTCCAACTGCTCGGCGCCTGCGCCACCCCCTGGACGCCCCCGCTCTCCACCGCCGTCGTCGCCGCGCTCAAGCGCGCCGCGGAGCTCGGCTCCTACCCCTGGAGCCACAGCGGCGTCCTCGGCATGACCGAGCGCGCCCTGGCCCCCGAAACCGCCCCCGCCGTCGAGGCCCTCTGCACCGACACCTCCCCGGACACCGCCTGGGCCGACACCTTCACCCGCCTCGCGGGCACGCTGCGCTTCCGCCAGGCGATGCTCGCCGAGCTGGAGGGCTAGTGCCGCGTCAGGCACTGGGCGGGAACGGCGGGAGGCGAAAACCGGGCCGCTCAGCCGGCCCGCAGGTTGGACCGCACCCAGCTGACCACGTCCTGGGTGGAGGTGCCCGGGGTGAAGATGTCGGCGACGCCGAGGGCCTTGAGTTCGGTGATGTCCGCGTCGGGGATGATCCCGCCGCAGAAGACCTTGATGTCGGCGGCGTCCCGCTCCTTGAGGAGTTCGATCACCTTCGCGCAGAGGGTCATGTGCGCGCCGGAGAGGATGGACAGGCCGATGCCGTCCGCGTCCTCCTGGATCGCCGTGTCGACGATCTGCTCGGGGGTCTGGTGGAGGCCGGTGTAGATGACCTCCATGCCGGCGTCGCGCAGCGCCCGCGCGATGACCTTGGCTCCCCGGTCGTGCCCGTCGAGTCCGGGCTTGGCGACCACGACTCGGATCGGCCCCGACACCACCATGACTGCCTCCTGGACCACGTTGTCCACCACCCGGCCGCTCTCGGCCGCGGGCTCGGTGTTAACCACTTTTAACAGACCTGAGGGGAGGTTAGCGGCCCGTGGGGGCCGCCGTCCTTCCCCACCTGCCGAGAGGAGGGCAAAATCACAGCGTGCGGGGCCGACCGGCCGCTCAGAGCTTCTCGACGGGGGCGTACCGCAGCAGCAGTTCCTTGCGTCCGGCGGTGCCGAAGTCGACCGTGGCGCGGGCCTTGTCCCCGACGCCCTGGGTGGCGACGACGGTGCCGAGGCCGAAGCTGTCGTGGCTGACCCGGTCGCCGACGGCGAGCCCGACCACCTCCCGGTCGGTGACCGTCCGCGCGGACTTGCCCCAGCCGGCCTTCGGGGCGGCGGCGGAGAACCCGGAGCCGCGCGAGGAGCCCGAGCCGGACGAGCCGGCGGACGAGTAGCCGCGCGAGGGCGGCACCGCGGCCGCGCCGGTGCGCTTCCACTCGATCAGCTTGTCGGGGATCTCCTCCAGGAAGCGCGAGGCCGGGTTGTAGGAGGGCTGGCCCCAGGCGCTGCGCAGCACCGAGCGGGTCAGGTAGAGCCGCTGCCGGGCCCGGGTGAGGCCGACGTAGGCGAGGCGGCGCTCCTCCTCCAGCTCCTTGACCTGGTTGAGGGCCCGCATGTGCGGGAAGATCCCGTCCTCCATGCCGGTGAGGAAGACGACGGGGAACTCCAGGCCCTTGGCGGTGTGCAGGGTCATCATCGTGATGACGCCCGCGCCGTCCTCCTCGTCCGGGATCTGGTCGGAGTCCGCCACCAGCGCCACCCGCTCCAGGAAGTCGGCGAGCGAACCGACCGGCGGGCCCTCGTCGCCCTCGGGGCGCTCCCCCGGGTCCTTCTCGTACTCCAGGGCGACCGAGGCGAGTTCCTGGAGGTTCTCCACCCGGGTCTCGTCCTGCGGGTCGGTGGAGGACTGGAGCTCGGCGAGGTAGCCGGTCTCCTCCAGCACGGCCTCCAGGACGGCGGCAGGTCCGGCGCCGGACTCGACGACCTGGCGCAGCCCGGCCAGCAGTTCGTTGAACTTCTTCACCGCGTTGGCGGAGCGCGCGGCCATCCCGTACGCCTCGTCGACCCGGCGCAGCGCGGCGGCGAAGGAGATCCGCTCGCGGGAGGCGAGGGCGTCGATCATCGCCTCGGCGCGCTCGCCGATGCCGCGCTTGGGGACGTTGAGGATCCGGCGCAGCGGGACGGTGTCCTCGGGGTTGGAGAGCACCCGCAGGTAGGCCAGGACGTCCTTGACCTCCTTGCGCTCGTAGAAGCGGACGCCGCCGACGACCTTGTACGGCAGGCCGACCCGGATGAACACCTCTTCGAAGACCCGGGACTGGGCGTTGGTGCGGTAGAAGATCGCCACGTCGCCGGGGCGGGCGGCGCCCGCGTCGGTGAGCCGGTCGATCTCCTCGGCGATGAACTGGGCCTCGCCGTGCTCGTCGTCGGCGACGTAGCCGACGACCTGCTCGCCCTGGTCGCCGGCCGTCCAGAGGTTCTTCTTGCGGCGGTTGGTGTTGCGTTCGATGACCGAGTTGGCGGCGGTGAGGATGGTCTGGGTGGAGCGGTAGTTCTGCTCCAGCAGGATCGTCGTCGCGTTCGGGTAGTCCTCCTCGAACTGGAGGATGTTGCGGATGGTCGCGCCGCGGAAGGCGTAGATCGACTGGTCGGCGTCGCCGACCACGCACAGCTCGGCGGGCGGGATCTGGGCGAGCTGGGCGTCGGCGGGGTTGACGTGGTCGCCGTCGGCGGTCATCCGGGGGGCCTGCCCCGCGGAGCCGCCGGAGAGCTCGCGCACCAGCGTGTACTGGGCGTGGTTGGTGTCCTGGTACTCGTCGACCAGGATGTGCCGGAACCGGCGCCGGTAGTGCTCGGCGACGGCGGGGAACGCCTGCAGCAGGTTGACGGTGGACATGATGATGTCGTCGAAGTCGAGGGCGTTGGCCTCGCGCAGCCGCCGCTGGTAGAGGAAGTACGCCTCGGCGAGCTTCTTCTCCATCGGGTTGGCTGCCTGGTCGGCGTACGTCTCCTCGTCGATCAGCTCGTTCTTGAGGTTGCTGACCTTGGCGGTGAAGGACTTCGGCGGGAACTGCTTCGGGTCGAGGTCCAGGTCCCGGCAGACCAGGGCCATCAGGCGCTGCGAGTCCGCCGAGTCGTAGATCGAGAAGCTGGAGTTCATGCCCAGCTGCTTGGCCTCGCGGCGCAGGATCCGTACGCACGCGCTGTGGAAGGTGGAGACCCACATCGCCTTGGCGCGCGGGCCGACCAGCGCCTCGACGCGCTCGCGCATCTCGCCGGCGGCCTTGTTGGTGAAGGTGATCGCCAGGATCTCGCCGGGCTGCACGCCGCGGGCGGCCAGCAGGTGGGCGATCCGGTGGGTGAGCACCCGGGTCTTGCCGGAGCCGGCGCCGGCCACGATCAGCAGCGGCGACCCGGCGTGCAGCACGGCCTCGCGCTGCGGGTCGTTCATGCCCTCCAGCAGCTGCGCCGGGTCGACCACGGTGCGGGCGGCGCCGTTGCGGTGCCAGGCGTCGCGCTCGGCCTCGGCGGCGTGGTCGGTGGCGAACAGCCCGTCGGGGATGGCCTCCTCGCCGTAGCCGGGGTCGTACCCCCCGTCGTCGTACGGTTCGTCCGGGGGCGGCGCCTCCTCCTCGGACCACTGCCGGTCTGCGGGGCGGGGGCTCGACCCGACGGCGGGGCGCTCGAAGCCGGGGAGCGGGAGGTCATCGAAGAGGCTACTCATGGCCCTTCGAGTCTATGGCCCGCCGCCGACATCCCGTCCCGGCCGGTCCCCGCCCGGTGTTCCGGGCGGGGACCGGCCGGGACGTCCTAGCGGCGCTCCAGCAGCGACACCGTGATCCCCTGCACGTGCCGGACGGACTCCCGGGTGAACTGGGTGTTGAGGACCTTCACCTGCGCGTCGGGCAGGTTCTTGTACGGGTTGTCCTGCTCCCCGTACGTGACGACCCAGATGCGCTGGACGCCCTCCGCGCAACTGGCCGGCTGCGCGCACAGGACGGCGAAGAGGTCGTCGTTCTGCACCGGCGTCTTCTCGACGAACACGTCCTTGAGCTTGACGCTGTCGGGCAGGTAGTAGTCCAGCGCGAAGTCCAGCATCATGTACCTGTCGTTGCCCCGGACGGGCACCACCCCGTCCCCGGGCCGGTAGTCCTGCGCGATGATCCGGGCCGCGCCCTTCTCGTCGGTCCACTCGTGCGAGGTCCTGAGCCTCAGGTTCTGCTGGTCCTGGTAGCCGAGCAGGGCGGTGGCGACCAGGCCGACCACGACGAGCGCCCTCGGCCGCAGCGCCGCCAGGCCCGCCCCGGCCGCCACGGCCCAGGCGGGCACGGTGAAGAGCATGTACCGGTCGAGGAAGTACGAGGTGTGCCCCTGCGAGACGAACCAGAGCAGGGTGAACGGCAGGAAGGCGATGAGCCCGATCTCCACCGCGGGCCGCCGCCCCTTGGGCCAGGCCACCGGCAGCAGGGCGAGCCCGAAGACGCAGAAGCTCACCAGCGCCGACTGGTACAGGCCGTGCCAGTTCCAGACGAAGTCCTGCAGGTGGGGGACCTTCAGCCAGGAGATCTGGCGGCCGACCTGCCGGCGCCCGAGCAGGACCAGCGGCGCCACCGGCAGCAGGCCGACCAGTACCGCGGCCGGGAAGCCGATCAGCAGCCTCCGGCTCCGCTCCCGCCACCAGCGCATGGCCACGACGACCGCGTGCGGGAACAGGACGGAGAGCGCCACCATGTGGAGCAGGCCCGCCGCGGCGACGCTCGCCGTGTACGGCAGCCACCGCACGACGGACGGCCGCTCCAGGGCGCGCAGCAGGAACCACGTCGCCGCCGTCACCGCGAGCACCACGAAGGCGTACGAGCGGGCCTCCTGGGCGAACCGGGACACGCTGGGCAGCACCGCGAACAGCAGCCCGGCGACCAGGCCGGTGCGCACGCCGAACAGCTTGCGGCCGATCAGCGAGACGAACACCGCCGTGCCCGCCATGGCGAGGGCCGAGGGCAGCCGCAGCGAGGTCGTGGAGTCGCCGAACACCGAGACCCACAGGTGCATGAACAGGTAGTAGACACCCGAGACGGCGTCGACGTGCCGCAGCATGTCGACGAGGTCGCCGAAGCTGCGGCCGGCCGCGCTCCAGGTGGCGAGCTCGTCGCGCCACAGCTCGGGGCGCCAGCTACCGCGCACCCCTAGGACGAGGGTCAGCAGCGCGGCCCATATCCAGAAGGTGCGGGCAGCCCCCGTCCGCCACCGCGATCCGGCGGGGCCTTGCCCGGGTTCCGGCTCCGTTCCCCTGGCAAACGTGGCGACACGCGCCTTCAAGGAGCTGGTCGTCATCTCTTCAGGCCCTCGCCTCACGGTGAATTGGTGTAAACGAACACAAGGTAGCCACCGAAGACGCCCGACCAGAGGGCGGCGAACGACAGGACCACCGGAACGGCTCCCCGTGTGCGCACCTTGGCGAGGACGCTCGCGATCGGCAGCAGCAGCCCGATGGCGGGGAGGATGAAACGGGCTCGCGAGTTGAAGTAGGCGGCGTCGCCGATGGCCAGCGCCAGGATGAAGAAGCTGAACAGCAGCAGTGGCAGCGGCTGGCGCTGCAGCGCCGACAGGACGAAGAGCAGCACCGCCGCCGCCAGGGAACCCGCCACGACCACATCGGTCATCCAGATCGTGTTGGCCTGGCTGAACATGACGTGCAGGTAGTCGAAGGTCGAGCGGCCGAAGTCGAAGTGCGAGTCCCAGGCTTCCTGCACCTTGAAGTACCCGGTCAGGCTGTGCTTCTTCCAACCGACCCACAGGACGAAGCCCACGAAGCCGATCGGCGCGAGGACAGCGGCCAGCAGGAGTCGCCAGGGAGCGACGCGCTCCGCCTCCGGGAGGTCACCCCGGCGGGCGCGCCACCACTGGGCGACCAGCGCGACCAGGGCGGAGATGCTGACCGCCCCGGCGACCGCGACCGAGGTGGGACGGGTCAGCCCGGCGAGCAGGCTGAGCGACCCGGCCCAGATCCAGCGCCGGCTGACCGCCGCGTACACCGCCCAGACCGCGAAGGCGGTGAACATCAGCTCCGAGTAGGCGAGGCTCTCGACGATCGCGACCGGCAGCACGCCCCACAGCACCGCCGCGATGGTGCCGGCCCGGCGGCCGTACAGGTGGGCGCCCACCGCGAAGATGCCCCAGGCCGCGGCCAGGGAGGCCGCCCAGGCGATCAGCAGGGCGGCCTGCGGCACCGAGAGCGGCAGGAGCAGGTGGCACAGGCGGATCAGGGAGGGGTAGACCGGGAAGAAGGCGTACGCCTGGTACGGCCCGCGCGGCCCCGGCAGGGGCTTCGAACCGGAGTATCCGTGCTCGGCGATGTCCTGGTACCAGTAGGCGTCCCACATGGTGGCGAGCCGGTGCATCGCGCTCTCGTCGCCGTGGTGGTCCCAGAACAGCACGATCAGCACCCCGACCGCGCGCACGGCGGCGTAGCCCAGCAACGCCGGGGCGGCGTAGCGCAACTGGACGCGCAACCGCCCCAGCAGCCGTCGTCCCGGCCCCCCTACGGCCTTCCGGGCGCTAGCGCGCGACTCGGCGAGCTGGGTGGCCACTGCTTACTCCAAGGGTGCTCGTGATCGAAGGTGGTGCGCTGACCGGGGGCCGTCGGAGGGTACAGACTAACGGTGTCAGGACTGCGGTTCCGCCACCGCTGCCCGTTCCCCGGGGCCGGCCTGGACCCCGGGCTGGACGCCGGCCTGGATGCCGGGCGCGGGAGCGGCGCCCGAGGGCTGCCAGCGCTGGCGCCCGCCGGCCCGGATCTCCCGCATCGCGTTGTCCAGCCCGCGCTTGAGCCGCTTGGAGACCGGCCGCTCGACCAGCCGGTGGATCAGGTAGGCCAGCACCAGCATCCCCGCGATCAGCGAGAAGACGAGCACGTAGGCGTTGACCTTCGCGTGCAGCTTGTGGATGACCCACCAGCCGATCTCCTGGTGCACCAGGTAGACCGGGTAGGTCAGGGCGCCGGCGATGGTCAGCCACTTCCACTGGATGCGGTCCAGCCACCCCAGCGACACCGCGATCATGGCGCCGAACGCCAGCGTGATGAGTCCCAGCGTGACGGTGTAGGAGAGCGGGCCCTGGGCGTCCCAGCGGTAGCTCTTCAGCACCGGCTGGAGCTGGTGCTGGGCGAGCAGCCAGGCGAAGGCGATGATGCACCAGAGCAGCAGGTTGGGCCCGAACCGGTACATCAGGTACATCGCCATGCCGGCGATGAAGTACGGCGCCCACTGGGGGAAGAGCATGATCTGCAGCAGCGGGATGTCCGCGTTCGACGCGATGGCCGAGAAGAAGAGCCACAGGCCGCAGAACGCGACCATCTTGCGGTAGCTCAGCGCCCCGAGGGCCAGCACCAGGCCGAAGAGCACGTAGAAGCGGAGCTCGATGTAGAGCGTCCAGTAGACGCCGTCGATGCTCCGGCCGGCGATCCCGTCCTGCATCATCGTCAGGTTGGTGAGGATGTCGGTGTAGGACAGCGACTTCACCTTGTCCACCCACACGGGGCGGGCGAGGACCATGAGCGTTCCGGTCATGAAGACCGCGAGCCAGTAGGCCGGGAACAGGCGGGTCACCCGGGAGATCATGAAGTCGCCGGGCGACCTCCCCCACGCGGACATGCAGATGACGAACCCGCTGATCAGGAAGAAGAACGGGACGCCGATCCAGCCGTAGACGCTGACCTTGTGAAGCGTGGGCATCAGTACGCCGGGCTTGGTCCCCCACACGTCGGGGAACCGCTGGAAGCCCGTGTAGTGCCAGGTCATCGCCGCCACCGCGGCGACCAGCCGGAGTCCGTCGAGCGCGTAGAGCCTCGGACGGCGGGTCGGCGCCGGTGCGGTCCGAGCCGTCGCGAGGCCCGCGGCCGACCCTCCTCGACCGAGGCGGGTGATGAGTTGACTCACGGTAGGAACTTTCTCTCACGACGGGCTGTCACGGGAACGGGATTCAGCCGCGGCTGGCTTGGAGCGGGCATACCCTAGCAGCCGCTCGAACGCCTGGAAGGGACGGACGAGCGCCACAGCCGAGTGCAGGAGAGCACCGTGGCGACCACCAGCAGGACGTTGCGCAGGACGAGCACGGCGGTGAAGCCGGCGTGCCCGGCGACGATCTCCTGCCAGAAGAACGGGAACTCCACCGTGGTCAGCGCGGTCGCCACGAACAGCAGCCCGACCACCGCGCGCTGCGTGGTCAGCCGGTGGGTGAGGCAGACCGCGCCGAGGCCGGCCAGCCAGATCATGTACTGCGGGCTGATCACCCGGCTCGTGGTGACGAAGACCAGGGTCGCCGCCAGCGCGGCGTCCGCGGGGGTGGACGGCGAGAAGGTCCGGGCCCGCAGCCGCCAGAGCAGCAGCCAGGCGAAGCCGAGCACGGTCAGCGCGACCAGGGCCTTGCCGACGGCCCCCGCGTGGGGGCCGATGTACTCGAAGGAGCCGTAGCGGTAGGAGACCCCGCCCGGGTAGCCGAAGCGCTGGGCGACCAGCAGCGCGCTGCCGCCCAGGGACTCGAACTCCACGCCCCGGTGCCCCTGCTGCTTCAGGAAGGAGAAACCGCCGGTGAAGAAGAAGGACATGATCGCGGTGAGCGCCAGGGCCGAGACCAGGAAGCCGAACACGACCGACTTCAGGCCCTTGCCCCGGGGGGCGCCGAACACCGCGAAGGCGGGCCAGACCTTGATCATCGCACCGAGCGCGGCCAGCCCGCCGCCGAGCCGGCCGCTGCGCTCCAGGCAGAGCAGGCCGAGCACGGCGAAGAGCGTCACCACCACGTCGTAGCGCGCGTACGGGATGAACTGCATGAGCGGGAGCATCAGCGTCCACACCCAGGCCCCGCCCGTCGAACGGCCCGGCCGGGTGCCGGCCCGGAGCAGCGCGGCGAGGACCACGGCGTCGGCGATCAGGGTGACCACGATGAACGCCTGCACGTAGTTCACCGCGGGCACCAGGGTCGGCGCGAGGATCACCCCGGCCGCCCCCGGCGGGTACTGCCAGGTGGGGTCGCCGACCGGGAAGGACCCGTGCTGCAGGATCCGCGCCCACTTCTGGTAGAGGTGGTTCACCTCCCCGCCGGAGTTCTCGTGCGTGGTGAACACCATCATGATCATCAGCAGCCGGGTGCACGCCCAGACGACCAGCGGGGCGGCCACCCTCGTGTCCCAGGAGTCGACCCGCCAGGGCGAGAACCGGGTCGGCTCCGACGCTGCGGCCCTCCCTTCCGGGGAGGGCGGCGCGGACCCGGTCTCGGTGTCGATCGGGGAGGTGGGCATGACGCTCCAACGGGGAGGGCGATCGAGGCGGAGGGCATCGGCATGCCGAAACGGTGCCGTTCCAGGGCACGAGCTGCCGGATGCGGTGCAGCCGCGCACATACTATCTGCACACGACTGCACCCCGGCTCACTCGTGGTCAGTTCCGCACCGCACCAAGCACGGCAGCGCTCAGACCAGCCGGCGGGCGGTGGCCCAGCGGGTCAGCTCGTGCCGGTTGGAGAGCTGCAGCTTGCGCAGCACCGCCGAGACGTGGCTCTCCACCGTCTTGACCGAGATGAACAGCTGCTTGGCGATCTCCTTGTAGGCGTAGCCGCGGGCGATCAGCCGCAGCACCTCGCGCTCGCGCTGGGTGAGCCGGTCGAGGTCCTCGTCGACCGGCGGGGTGTCGGTGGCGGCGAAGGCGTCCAGGACGAAGCCGGCCAGCCGGGGCGAGAACACCGCGTCGCCGTCGGCGATCCGGAAGACCGCGTTGACCAGGTCGGTGCCGGTGATGGTCTTGGTGACGTAGCCGCGGGCGCCGCCGCGGATCACCCCGATCACGTCCTCGGCGGCGTCCGAGACGGACAGCGCCAGGAAGCGCACCCCCTCCACCCCGGCCGAGCGGCGCAGCACCTCGACGCCGCCGCCGCCGGGCAGGTGGACGTCGAGCAGCACCACGTCGGGCCGGGTCTCGGCGACCACCCGGACCGCGGACTCCACGTCGTCGGCCTCGCCGACCACGTCGATGCCGGTCTCGTCGGTGCGTCCGATCTCGGCGCGCACGCCGGTGCGGAACATCCGGTGGTCGTCGACCAGGACCACCCGGGCCCGCCTGCCGGGTGCCGCCTCCTGCGCCGCTGCGTCAGTCATCTGCCGCCCTCTCCATCTCCAGCTCGACCTCGGTCCCGCCGTCCGGCGCGGGCCGCACCCGCGCGGTGCCCCCGTTGCGCCGCATCCGGCCGATGATCGATTCGCGTACGCCCATGCGGTCCTCGGGGAGGTCGTCGGGGTCGAAGCCGGGGCCGTGGTCGCGGACGAACACCGACACCGTCCTCCCCTCCACCTCCGCGTAGACCTGGACCGGTCCACCGCCACCGTACTTGGCGGCGTTCACCATGGCTTCCCTGGCGGCCCTCATCTGCGAGGCGATCTTCTCGTCCATCGGGCAGTCGCCGACGCAGACCAGCTCCAGGTGCGCGCCGTGCCGGTCCTCGACCTCGGCGACGATCTCCCGCAGGTGCTCGGCGAGGGTGTCGGGGGCCTGCTCGGCGGCGGCCTCCGGGCGGTACAGCCACAGCCGCAGCTCGCGCTCCTGGGCGCGGGCCAGGCGCAGCACCTCCTTGGGGTCCTCGGCCCGGCGCTGGATCAGGGTGAGGGTGTGCAGCACCGAGTCGTGGACGTGCGCGGCGATCTCGGCCCGCTCCTGGGCCCGGATGCGGGCGGTGCGCTCGGCGCCGAGGTCCTGCCACATCCGCAGCATGGACGGGCCGCCGAGCACCAGCACGCCCGCGACCACGGCCAGCGAGGACTCGACGACCAGCGCGACCGGCGAGTCCACGCCCTGGGTGACGAAGTAGCCGATGATGCCGGCCACCACCAGCAGCACCCCGGACAGCACCCGCAGGTAGGCGCCCTTGCGGCTGCCCGGCTCCAGGCCGAACCAGCTCTGCCAGCGCGAGTCGTCGGCCTGCCGCCACACCAGGGCGACGCCGATGCCGACCGCGAGCAGCGGCCACACGTACGGCTTGGCGGTCTGGACGCCCAGCGCGGACAGCAGCGCCATCACGCCGATCACCAGCGCGACCAGGGCGAACAGCTGGCCCATGCTGCCGGCCCGGCCGCGGCCGGGCACCGGGGCGGGGACGTCCGCCGCCGCGGCGACGGCGCCCTCCTCGCCGTGGAAGGTGCGCTCCAGCAGGTCGCGCAGCCGCCCGAAGCGGCCGGGGGCGCCCTCCCCGGGGCGCCGGGCGGGGCGCTCGGCGCCGGGGGCGGCCTGGTTGATGCCCAGCGGCACCACGACCCAGAACGCGGCGTACAGCAGGGCGCCGATGCCCTCGGAGAAGAACAGCACGATGAACGCCAGCCGCACCCAGGTGACCGGCACGCCGAGGTGGGTGGCCAGCCCCTGGCAGACGCCGCCGAGGATCCGCCCGTGCGGGCTGCGGTACAGCCGCCGGTAGGGCGGCTCGCCGGCCGGCGGGTCGGCCGGGGCGGGCTCGGTGCTCCTGGGTTCGGTGCTCCTGGGTTCGGTGCTTCTGCTCTCCGGTGCGGCCACGGCACCGATGGTGGCAGGTGCCGGCGCGGCGGCGCATCAGGGTCCGGCCCCTAGGACCCCTCAGGGACAGTTCAGGGTCGCCCCCGGGCCCCGGACGGTTGGGCGGGACCCGGCGGCCCGGAAGGATGGGGGACATGACGGACGACCAGATCCCTCAGGAGCCGCAGGCCGCCCCGGACGGGGGCCGCCCGGCGCTCACCCGTTCCTCCCGGCACCGGGTGGTGGCGGGCGTGTGCGGCGGCCTGGGCCGCTACCTGGACATCGACCCGGTGGTGTTCCGGGTGGTGATCGCCGTGCTCGGCCTGACCGGCGGGCTCGGCCTGTTCATCTACGGCCTGGCCTGGCTGGTGGTGCCGCGGGAGGCCGCGGACGGCGAGGGCGGCACCACCGAGCTGCACCGGGTGCTGACCGGCCGGGTCGACGGCCAGTCGGTGGGCGCGGTGCTGGTGACGGTGATCGGCACCGGGGTGTTCTTCTCCTCGATGGGCGACGGCGGCCAGCTGTTCCCGCTGCTGCTGCTGGCGGCGCTGGTGTTCCTGGCGCTGCGCTACGACCCGGAGCGGCGGCGGCGCTTCGACGGCGACGCGCCGCCCGCGGCCGGCGCCCCCGGCCCGCGCGACCGGCTGGAGGACGGCGGCCCGCTCACCGACTGGAAGACCTGGGGCGAGTCGGTCGGCCGGGACCTGCGGGTGGAGTGGCGGGCCCGCGGCGCGGAGTTCCAGGAGCGGGTGCGCGCCTGGCAGGAGGAGCGGGCGGCCGGCGGCACCGAGGAGCGGCCCGCCGACACCCCGCCGGTCGGCCCGTCCGGCTACCTGTGGGACCCGCGGCACCCGGAGCGCAACCCGTACGGCGGCCCGACCCCGCCCGGGGCGCCCGCGCAGCCGTGGTGGCAGCGCACCGACCTGCCGGCGGGCGACCCGCTGCGCAAGGAGCCCCGCCCGGAGGACCCCGGGGAGGACGACGGCGAGGAGACCTACCAGGAGCGGATGGAACGCCGGATGGCGAACCACCGCGTCCGGCAGCGGGAGGCGATGGAGCGCCACCGGGCGAGCATGGAGCGCCACCGCGAGTGGAAGGCCCGGCGCCGGGCCGAGCGCGGCACCCCGGTGCTGGGCGCGTCGGCGGTGCTGGTGGCGGTCGGCGCGTCCTGGGCGGTGGCGGCGAGCGACCACGGGCAGCACCGCTGGTCGACGGTGCTGGCGGTGGCGCTGCTGCCGCTGGGCCTGGCGATGGTGGTCAGCTCCCGCTGGGGCCGCACCCGCGGCCTGACCTTCCTGTCGCTGCTGCTGACGGCGGGCCTGGTGCTCGCGGCCGGCACCTCGGCGACGGTCGCGGACTCGGCGGGCGACCGCGCCTGGACCGCCGCCGGGGACGACCTGCGCCCGCACTACACGCTGCTGGTCGGCGACGCGAAGCTCGACCTGTCGGCGCTGGACCCCGGCAGCGGCACCCTGGCCACCGAGCTGCGGCTCGGCGCGGGCAACGCCCGGGTGACCGTGCCGTCCGGGACGGAGCTGCGGCTGAAGCTGCGCGACGGCGCGGGCGAGGTCCGGCTGCCGGACGGCCAGGAGTTCAACGGGCCGTTCACCAACGAGGACGTGGTGCTCGAAGTCCCGGACGGACAGCCGTCCAGGGGCGTACTGGAACTGACGGTGACCGTGGGCGCCGGGAACATCGAGGTGGTGCGGTGATGAGGAAGCATCGGTTCGACCTGTACGCGCTGATCGCGGGGGGCCTGTTCACCGCACTGGCGCTGCTGTACCTGGTGGCCTCGCTGAACGACCGCGAGGTGAACAGCCGCTTCGTGCTGCCGCTGGCGTGCATCGTGCTCGGCGCCGGCGGACTGGCCGGCGCCCTGGTGGCGGCGTCCCGGCGCGGCCGGGGCGGGGCCCGCGACGACGACCACCGCCTGGACTGACCGTCAGGACTTCTGCGGGCCGAGCTCCAGCCGGTCGCCGTTCTTGCTGACCCCGTACGCGGGCAGCGGCTTCACGGCCGGGCCGGTGATCACCGCGCCGGTGGCGGCGTCGAACGTGGAGCCGTGGCAGGGGCAGTAGAGCTTGCCGTCCTTGGGCGGGTTGACCGCGCAGCCGGAGTGGGTGCAGACCGAGGACAGGCCGGCGTACTGCCCGGCGGCGGGCTGGACGATGTAGACGGCGTCCCCGCTGGCCGGGTCCTTGACGGTGGCGGAGCCGCCGACCGGGACCTGCGCGGCGGGCACCGAGGGGCCGGCCTGCGGGACGGGGCTGGTGGCGCCGGCCCCGGACGCGGCGGCGGGGGTCTCGTCCCGGCCGAAGCTGGCGGTGAGCGAGCCGGAGAGCAGCCCGGCGCCGCCGAGCGCGACGGCCGCGATGCCGCCGTCGAGCAGGGCGCGGCGGCGCACCGCGTCCTCGGCCAGGCCGCGGGCCCGGTCGCGGGCGGCCCGGGCGGCGAGGTAGCCGTCGACCGACAGGTGGGGGGTGCCGGCCAGCAGCAGCGGCGTCCAGGCCAGCAGGTAGGCCAGGTCGTTGCCGAGGTAGTACGGGGTGGTGTGGAAGCTGACGGTCAGCCAGAGGGTGGCGGACAGCAGCACGCCGCCGAGCCCGGCGATCCGGCCCCACAGGCCGAACAGGGTGCCCAGGCCGACGGCCAGTTCGCCGAAGGCGACCAGCAGGCCGAAGAAGGTGGGCGCGTGCAGCGCCGGGGACAGCGCCCAGCCGATCGGGCTGCTGTCCTCGGCGGCCTTGGTCTGGGCGTAGAAGGAGGCCGGGTCACCCGCCCCGGCCAGGTAGTGCGCGTCCGAGAGCTTGTCGAAGGCGGCGTAGACGAAGGTGACGCCGAGGAACAGCCGCAGCGGCAGCAGCGCGAAGCGCGACCCCGCGGCCTTCCACTGGGTGATCCTGGCGCCCGCCGTACCGCCCGCCGTGTTGCCCGTCCCCGTCGCCATCCTCGCCGCCCTCTCCCTCGCCGCCTGCCGTCCGCCGGCGCCGTCGCCGACCGGACCGGGTCCGATTGTGCCCGGTGCCCTTCCCACATGGCCGCGCCGCCACTCCCCTGGCGCGGGAAGCGGCGGCGCGGTCACACGGTTGCCGGTGGGATCACTCCCACTCGATGGTGCCCGGCGGCTTGGAGGTGACGTCCAGGACGACCCGGTTGACGTCCTTGACCTCGTTGGTGATCCGGGTGGAGATCTTCGCCAGCACCTCGTAGGGCAGCCGCGACCAGTCCGCGGTCATGGCGTCCTCGGAGGAGACCGGGCGCAGCACGATCGGGTGGCCGTAGGTGCGGCCGTCGCCCTGCACGCCGACCGAGCGGACGTCGGCCAGCAGCACCACGGGGCACTGCCAGATCTCGGTGTCCAGGCCGGCCAGGGTCAGTTCCTCGCGGGCGATGGCGTCGGCCTCGCGGAGCAGGTCCAGGCGCTCCTTGGTGACCTCGCCGACGATCCGGATGCCCAGGCCGGGGCCGGGGAACGGCTGGCGCTGGACGATCTCGGCGGGCAGGCCGAGCTCCTGGCCGACCATCCGGACCTCGTCCTTGAACAGCTTGCGCAGCGGCTCGACGAGCTGGAACTCCAGGTCCTCGGGGAGGCCGCCGACGTTGTGGTGGGACTTGATGTTGGCGGTGCCGGTGCCGCCGCCGGACTCCACCACGTCCGGGTACAGCGTGCCCTGGACCAGGAACTCCACGGCCGGGCCCTCGTCGGCGATGATGTCGGCCTGGGCCTGCTCGAAGACCCGGATGAACTCGCGGCCGATGATCTTGCGCTTCTGCTCGGGGTCCGAGACGCCCTTCAGCGCGGTCAGGAAGCGCTCCTCGGCGTCGACCACGACCAGCTTGACGCCGGTGGCCGCGACGAAGTCCTTCTCGACCTGCTCGGTCTCGCCCTTGCGCATCAGGCCGTGGTCGACGTACACGCAGGTCAGCCGGTCGCCGATGGCGCGGGCCACCAGCGCGGCGGCGACCGCGGAGTCCACGCCGCCGGACAGGCCGCAGACGGCGCGCTTGTCGCCGACCTGCTCGCGGATCAGCGCGACCTGCTCCTCGACCACGTTGGTGGTGGTCCAGTTCGGGGCGATGCCCGCGCCGCGGTACAGGAAGTGCTCCAGCACCTGCTGGCCGTGCTCGGAGTGCATCACCTCGGGGTGGTACTGCACGCCGTACAGCTTGAGGTCGTCGTTCTCGAAGGCGGCGACCGGCACCACGTCGGTGGACGCGGTGACGGTGAAGCCCTCGGGCGCGGCCGAGCAGGCGTCGCCGTGCGACATCCACACCGACTGCTGCGCCGGGGTGCCCTCGAACAGGGTGGAGCCGGGGCGGGAGACGGCCAGCGGGGTGCGGCCGTACTCGCGGGCGCCGCTGTTGTCGACGGTGCCGCCGAGGGTCTTGGCCATCAGCTGGAAGCCGTAGCACATGCCGAAGACCGGGACGCCGGCCTCGAAGAGCGCGCGGTCGAGCTGCGGGGCGCCTTCCTCGTACACCGACGACGGACCGCCGGAGAGGATGATCGCCTTCGGGTTCTTGGCGAGCATCTCGGCGACCGGCATGGTGCTCGGCACGATCTCGCTGTAGACCCGCGCCTCACGCACCCGACGGGCGATGAGCTGGGCGTACTGGGCACCGAAGTCGACGACCAGGACGGTGTCGTTCTCGGGTGCGGACTGGACGGGGGAATCAGCGGACACAGACGGCCTTCCGGCGGCGGTACAAGGGGGTGTCACCCCCGAGTCTACCGGGACGCTTTCACCCGACTGCCCGCGCCGCCGCCCGTGACCGCGCGCCCCGGCGGATCGTTGCACCGGGAGACCGCGCACGACGCCGGCACCCTCCAGGTGCGGGCGGTACCGCGCGGCGGAACCACGCGTGGATCAATCTCCGGTCCACCGGGTGCGCGTGGCGGGCACGGGCCCGCCGTGGGACCGCGCCCCGGTGCAGCGGTCGGGTCAGCAGGGGACAGCGACCCCGTCCGCGACCGGGCGGACCCGGGGTGTGGCGGCCGGTACCGGTGCCGGCCGCCACACCTCAGTCAGCCGCCCGCCCCGGCGTACGCCCCGGTACGCCCCGCAAGCACTTATCACGCACGGTCACCGCCCCCGGCGGGCGGACCGGCGCCGCCCCGCGCCGCGTCCGGTTCCGGCCGTACTCCTCATTTACGCCGAATCGGTTGCACGGCAAGGCCCTCGTCCAGGACGATGCATGGAGGCGGAAGGCTCACCGTGCACCTCCCGTCCTGGAGAGCCCGTTCTCGCGGACGGCTCCCTTTCACGCTCCGTGAGGCCCATCCGGCCCCGGCGCGTGCCCTGGACCACTTCTCCGCGACGGCGCCCATCCCCCGGCGCCGTCACCCAGCACCGGCGCGGCCCTGACGCCGAGTGCTGTGACAAAGGGCCCCGTTCCCCCGCGGGGCCCTTTGCCCTTTCCGGGCCCGGGTCGGCCTGCGCCTGCCCGGGTCGGTCGGCCCGGTTCAGTCGGCCCGGGGGCGGCGGAACGCGGCGTGCGGGTCCCCGTCCTCGTCGAACGGCACGGCGGCGGCCGGCGGCTCGTCGACCACCAGCTCGACCGAGCCGTGCGCGCCCGGGTCCAGCCGGTCGGTGACGGCCTGGCCGGGCAGCACCGGGGTGCCGGGCAGCGCGCCGGGCGGCGGCGGCACCGCCGCGCCCGTTCGGCCCGCCGCTGCCGCCGGCCCCGG
>NZ_JBSGET010000161.1:0-17790 GCF_053603035.1 Kitasatospora sp. NPDC004272
GGCGCCGGGGGCGCCGCGGCCCCCCGGCCCCCGGGGGGGGGCCCCCCCCCCCCCGCCCCCCCCCCCCCCCCCCCCCCCCCCCCCCCCCCGGGCCCCCCCCCCCCCCCCCCGGGGCCACCCGTCATCCGACTGCCCTGCCGCGCAGCATGGTCGACGCGGCGTCAGGTCATGGCCGCGGGCGCCTTGCCGCGCAGCCCGGCGGCGGTGACGACGGCCCCGAGCAGCAGGACCGCTCCGGCCGTGAGCAGCGCCCGGCGGGTGCCGTCGGCGCTGGACGGGGAGAGGTCGAGGACGACGCCGAGGACGGCGACGCCGAGCGAGGCGCCGACCTGGCGGGCCGAGTTGAGGACGCCCGCGCCCAGGCCGGCGAACTCGGCGGGGACGGTGCTCGCCATGCCCGCGACCAGCGAGGGCAGCGCGAAGGACACCCCGAAGCCGAAGGCCAGCAGGCCGGCCGCGGTGGCGGCCGGGGCGGCCGCCGAGTCGCCGGTGAACGGCGCCTGGAGCAGCGCGCCGGCGCCCATCAGGACGAAGCCCAGGGTCGCGGGGCGGCGCGGTCCGATCCGGCCGACCAGGCGGCCGGTGTAGATCGGGTTGAACGCGGTCGGCAGGGTCAGCGGCAGGAAGACCAGGCCGGTGACGGCCGGCGAGTAGTCCCGGCCGTCCTGGAAGAACAGCGACAGGACGAACAGCAGGCCGGAGAGGCCGAAGTTGGCGAGCAGGCCCGCCCCGACCGCCGGGGAGAAACCGGGGCTGCGGAACATCCGCAGCGGGACCATCGCGGCGTCCCCGGCCCGCACTTCGGCCACCAGGAAGGTGACCGCGGCGAGCGCGGCGAGGGCGAGGGCGGCCAGCACGCCGGTGGCGCTCCAGCCCAGGTCGGGGCCCTCGGTCAGCGCGTACACCAGGGCGGCGAGCGCGACGACCGAGCTGGCCTGGCCGGTCAGGTCGAGTCCGCCGCGCTGCTTGACGGCGGTCTCGGGGGCCAGCTTGGCGGTGATCAGCAGGCTGGCCAGCGCCAGCGGGACGTTGATCAGGAAGATCGCGCGCCAGCCGACCGTGGCGGTCAGCACGCCGCCGACCACCGGTCCGGCGGCCAGGGCCGCGCCGGTGATCGCGGCCCAGGCGCCCAGCGCCCGGGCCCGCGCCGCGGGGTCGGTGTGGGCAGCGGTGATCACCGCGAGCGAGGACGGCAGCAGCAGCGCCCCCGCCGCGCCCAGCGCCAGCCGCAGCGCGACCAGCACCGGCAGGGTGGTCGCCAGCGCGGAGACGCCGGACAGCACCCCGAACACGACCAGGCCGGACAGGAAGACCCGACGGCCGCCGAAGCGGTCCGCGAGCCAGCCCGCGGTGAGCAGCAGGGCGGCGAAGGTGATGGTGTACCCGTTGGTGACCCACTGGAGTCCGCTGAGGCCGACGTGCAGGTGGTCGGCCATCGCCGGGAGGGCGACCGAGACGATGGTCATGTCCAGCAGCACCATGAAGTAGCCGAGCGAGAGCCCGATCAGCAGTGCGCGCGGGGGGCCTTCGGACCGGGCCGGTGTGACGGCGGGCTGGACGCCGGCCTGCGTAGCCATGGGGTGCTCCTCGTTCGGTGAACGGACTGCCGCACCTCCCGGCGGCGGACGCGCGGACACGCGGACACGCGGACACGCGGAAGCGCAGACGCACGGACGCACGGACGCACGGATCCGCCGATGGGGACCCATCGGTTCGTCGGGGGGGCGGTGGGTCCATTCTCCCGGACGGGGAACGGGAGTTGGGGCTTCCGAGGACGGGAACGGCCGATGGGTACAATCGGCTGGGCCGATGGATCGTCAGAGGGGGCGCCGCCACCGTGGAGTTACGACACCTGCGCACCTTCGAGGCGGTCGCCCGGACCCTCAGCGTGACGCAGGCGGCCCGCGAGCTGCACTACGCGCAGTCCAGTGTCAGTGACCAGATCCAGGCGCTGGAACGGGAGTTGGGCGTCGAGCTGATCAACCGCTCGCAGCGCCGGATCCGGCTGACCGCCCAGGGCGAGGTGCTGTCCTCGTACACCGGGCGGATCCTCACCCTGCTGGAGGAGGCCCGCTTCGCGGTCGCCCGGCCCGCCGCCGAGCTGAGCCTCGGCGCGCTGGAGACGCTCAGCCGCCACCTGCTGCCCCGGGTGCTCGCGCACTACCGCGAACTGCACCCGGAGACGAAGGTCCGGGTCTCCCAGGACAACCGGGGCGCGCTCTACCGCGCGGTGCGCAGCGGTGACCTCGACCTCTGCCTGACTTTCGGCGCCTCGCCCGCCGCCCCCGGCCTGTGCGCGGAGACGCTGGCCGAGGAGCCGCTGGTGGTCATCGTCCCGCCGGAGCACCCGCTGGCCGCCCGCGGCCGGGCCGACCTCGCGGAGCTGGCCGCCGAACCGTTCCTGGCCACTCAACGGGGCTGCGGCTTCCGGGAGATGTACGACGGCGCCCTCGGGGCGGTGGCCGGCCGGGAGCCGGTCGCCGAGGTGGACGGCATCGGCACCCTGGGCGCCTGCGTGGCCGCCGAGATGGGCTGCGCGCTGCTGCCGCTGGTCGCGGTCCGGGAGCTGGCCGAACGGGGCGAGGTCGCCCTGGTGGAGGTCGACGGCGCAGACCTGCGGACGGCGGTCACCATGACCTGGCTGGAGCGCAACGCGACCGCTCCCCAGCTGACCGGCTTCCGGGACGCGGTCCGCGCCCGGCTCGCGGCCTGACCGGCCGACCGACCGGCCGTCGGCCCGCCGCCCGACCGTCAACCGCACCGCCCCCGGCCCCGCTCCGCCCGACCGTCAACCACACTGCTCCCGGCCCCGCCCCGCCCCGCCCGACCGTCAACCGCCTCTCCCCCGGCCGTCGGTGCGCCCACCGGCCGCCCGGCCCGCCGGTCAGCCGACCCGCCGGCCCGCCGGCCCGCCGGTCAGCCGACCCGCCGGTCAGCCGGCCGGCCGCCAGCCGAGCAGCGGGCCGAGCCGGGTGGCGAGGTCGGTGAGGATCTGCGCGTAGTCCTCCGGGGCGAAGGTGAACGGCAGCGCGAAGGCGACCTCGTCGGCCTCCCGGAACCCGGCGTGCGCGTACAGTCGTTCGGCGAGCTGCTCGCTGGTGCCGACCAGGTCGGGGGCGAACAGCAGCCGGCCGGGGCCCTGCGGGGCCAGCGTGCGGGCGTACCGGGACTCCGCGTACGCCTCGTACATGGCGCGCTGCTCGGGGGTGGCGCCGTCGGTGGGGACGACCACCAGGCCGTGCGAGACCCGGGCCCGCTCGCC
The DNA here is from genome assembly GCF_053603035.1 of Kitasatospora sp. NPDC004272. Taxonomy (NCBI): domain Bacteria; kingdom Bacillati; phylum Actinomycetota; class Actinomycetes; order Kitasatosporales; family Streptomycetaceae; genus Kitasatospora; species Kitasatospora sp. NPDC004272. The sequence continues at coordinate 3,263 of NZ_JBSGET010000161.1, forward strand.
CGCGGGGTGGGCGGCCCGGAACTCCCGGATCAGGGCGAGCTGGTGGGCCTCGAAGTCCCCGTCCCCTTCGGCCCGCACCACGCTGCTGGTGAGCAGGTTGAGCCCGTGCTCGCCGGCCCAGCGCGCCGAGCGCAGGCTGCCGGCGCCGTACCAGACCCGGGCGGCCAGGCCGGGCACGTGCGGCTGGACCCGCTCGGAGTACGCCTCGATGCCCTCGGTGCCCCGGAAGCCGCTGGCCCGCTGGCCGCGCAGCAGGCCGACCAGCCGCTCGACCCGGCCGTGGCCGAAGTCCTCCCGGTCGGCGGTGTCGGGGTACAGCGCGCCCTTCACGTCCTCGAAGTGCACCGGCACGCCGACGCTGACGCCGGGGTTGAGCCGTCCACCGGAGAGCACGTCGACGGTGGCGAGGTCCTCCGCGTAGCGCAGCGGGTTCTCCCAGCCGAGCGGGGTGACGGCGGTGCCGAGGCCGATCCGGCGGGTGCGCTGGCTGGCGGCGGCGAGCACCGTCAGCGGGGAGGAGATGCCGTACTGGAGGTGCCGGTGGCGCAGCCAGGCGGTGTCGTAGCCGAGCTGCTCGCCGAGTTCGATCAGCCGCAGGGTGGCTTCGTGGCCGCCCGCCGGGTCGTGCTCGTCGAACAGCCCGATGGTCAGGAATCCCAGCGAGCGCAGTGGCCGGTCGGGGGTGGGCACCGGGTTCCTCCTCGGTCCGTGCGGTCTCCGTGCTGCCGCCACGCTCACACACCGGGGCCGGAGCGATCAACGGTCGGCCGGGATTGTGATCCGGCGCCACGCTCCCGCAACACTCCGCGCGCCCGGCCGACCCCGGCCGGCCCCGGCCGGCCCCCGCCGGCCCCCGCCGGCCCCAGTCAGCCCCAGTCAGCCCCGGTAGGTCTCCAGCAGGCGCAGCCACACCTCGCTGACGGTCGGGTAGGCGGGAACGGCGTGCCACAGCCGGGAGAGCGGGACCTCGCCCGCGACGGCGACGGTCGCGGAGTGCAGGAGTTCGGCGACGCCGGGGCCGGTGAAGGTGACGCCGACCAGCACCTCGCGGTCGAGGTCGACGACGGCGCGGGCCCGGCCGCGGTAGTCGTCGCCGTACAGCGCGGCGCCGGAGACGCCGCCGAGGTCGTAGTCGACGGCGCGCACCCGCAGCCCGGCGTCCTCGGCCTCGCGCAGGGTGCGGCCGACGGCGGCGACCTCGGGGTCGGTGAAGACCACCTGCGGGACGGCGGCGTGGTCGGCGGTGGCGACCGAGCGGCCCCAGGGCGCGAGGTCGAGCGGGCGGCCGGCGGCGCGGTCGGCGATGGCGGCGCCGAAGATCCGGGCCTGGTACTTGCCCTGGTGGGTGAGGAGCGCGCGGTGGTTGACGTCGCCCGCGGCGTACAGCCAGCCGGCCGGGACGGCGGTGGCCCGGCCGGTGTCGTCGGTGTCGATCCAGCTGCCGGGTTCGAGCCCGACGCTCTCCAGGCCGAGGTCGGCGGTGGCGGGGCGGCGGCCGGTGGCGAACAGCGCCTCGTCGGCGGGCAGTCGGGTGCCGTCGTCCAGGTCGAGCAGCAGGGTGCCGTCCGGTTCGCGGCGCAGGGCGGTGACCGAGGCGCCGAGCCGGACGTCGACCCCGGCGGCGCGCAGGCCGTCCGAGACGAGCTGCCCGGCGAACTCCTCGGTGCGCTCCAGCAGCCGCCCGCCGCGCACCAGCAGGGTGACCTCGCTGCCCAGGGCCCGCCAGGCGGTGGCCATCTCGACCGCGACGACGCCGCCGCCGACCACCGCGAGCCGCCCGGGGACGGCCTGCGCGGAGGTGGCCTCGCGGCTGGTCCACACCCGGGCGTCGGCCAGGCCGGGCAGGTCGGGGAGGGCGGCCCGGGTGCCGGTGCACACGGCGACGGCGTGCCGGGCGGTGAGGGTGCGCCGCCCGCCGCCGGGGGTGTCGACGGTGACCCTCCGCTCGCCGTCCAGCCGCCCGTGCCCGCGGACCAGGTCGATCCCGGCCGAGGCGAGCCACTCGACCTGCCCGTCGTCGTGCCAGTGCGAGGCGAACGCGTCCCGGCGGGCCAGCACGGCGGCCGGGTCGAGCGGCCCGGTGACGGCCTCCCGGCTGCCCGCCACCCGCCGGGCGTCGGCGAGCGCGGCGACCGGACGCAGCAGCGCCTTGCTGGGCATGCAGGCCCAGTACGAGCACTCGCCGCCGAGGAGTTCGCGCTCGACCAGGGCCACGCTCAGCCCCCCGGCGCGGGCCCGGTCGGCGAGGTTCTCCCCGGTGGGGCCGCCACCGATCACCACCAGGTCGTAGCCGTCGTCCTCGGCACCCATCGCACCCACCGCCCTCTCCGTTCGCCCCGCCGCACCTCGACGGCCCGTCACACCCATCGTGCCGCACGGACACCACTCTGCTGGTCCGGCTCACGGCTGACCTCGCGGAGAGCCGGTGCACCGCCGGGCCGGCGGTGCACCGGCTCTCCGGTCTAGCTGTTCCCCTGCGAACCGCCCCCCGAGGCCGCGAGGTCGTTGAGTGCGGCGTTCACCACCTGCCAGCAGATTCCGAGCGTGTCCCGGTCTGGCCGGTGTGCCTCGCGGGCTTCCAGATCGGGATGGACGAAGTTGCGGTACCTGCGCAGCACGTGACTGAACTTCTGGGCGTCACCGTCGATCCAGCCGGCTGTGTGACACAGGTCGATCAGGCCTTCGAACTTCGCGTTCCGCGGTGCCGTGTTGCCCAGCAGCGTCCGATCCCGTTCCACCACGGTCTGCAGGAGGACGCCCTCCATCAGACTGCCCAGCATGACGATGGCTGCCACGTGCGCGCCGTGTGCGTAGCAGGTTCGGGCCTCGTCCAGGCGGCGCTGCAGCAACTGGACCATGGCCGGGTCTTGGATGATGTCAGCCATCGCCACCCGGAGTTCGGTCGCTCCGTACTCCGAGGGGTGTGCCAGCGCCGGGTCGCAGGCCAGCAGTCGGGGACCGCTGCCGCCGGCTTCCAGCCGGAGGCCTTCGTGCACGAGAAACGAGTTGACCGCGGCGAGGACATCCGCGAGGAGTTCAGGTTCGTCGAGGTACTCGCGGGCGTCGGCGAGGCGCAACAGGACCTTCTCGATCTCGGCAGGCCGGTCGCGACGTTCCATCAGCAGTTCGACCGCCCATTCACGACGGTACTGGCCGTCGTAGGCAGGGACGTCCTGCCAGCCGGCCCGGCGCAGGAAGCCCTCGATCTCGTACCCCTTGCGGTAGTAGAGGTCATCATCTCCGGTGACCACCCTGGCGAGTTCCGTCACGGTGTTCTCGTCGAGCAGCAGGCTGTCGGGCAGAGACTGTCGGGTGTTCATCGGTTTCCTTCGGGAGGGGTACGGCGGGTTTCGCCGGTCGGGTGCTCGGCCGGGTCGTCGGTGTGTTCGGGGGACGAATCGTCGGTCTGCTCGACGGACGGTTCGTCGGCCTCGGGCAGGACCATCGGTGTCCACGGTGTCCGCGGTCCGTCGGAGGGGGCTTCGTCGGGAGGTCGGTGGTAGGTCGCGGGGGCGATGCCCAGTCGGTCGAGCTCCTGCCAGAGGCCGGCCAGTGCCCGGTCGGGGTCGAAACGGAATTCGCTCTCCGGAATCCGCCAGAATCGCCAGCCGACACGCTGGAGTTCGCGGTCGCGCTGTTGGTCGTGGCGGAGCTGTTCGAGCGTGGAGTGGTAGTGGTCGCCGTCGCACTCGACGCCGATGCGGCCCCGGGCGCCGATGACCACCAGGTCGATCCGCTTGTTCCCTGCGGGGTACTGCGGGACAACGTGGTAGCCGCGCTCCTTGATCCGCAGGTAGACCTGCTGCTCGAACAGTGAATCGAAGGGCTTGCGGGGCACGTCGGGCAGCACGGTGCCGAGATCGTCCGCCTCCGCCAGCGCGGCCGGCGGGTTCCGCATGTAACCGAGCAGATTCGACCGCAGGTCGCCGGGCTTCATCCGGTCCGGGGGGACCGAGTAGAACAGGATCATCTGGTCCTGGGCCCGGCTGGCAGCCACGTTGTACGCCTGCTGCTCGCTCCGCAGCCCACCTGCGACCTTGCGGACCTTGTCGACCACCATCGAGAGCAGGATGACGTGGCGTTCGTCACCCTGGAACATGGCCGGGGTCCCGACCCTGATGCGGTGCTTCTCCCGGACGGGGGCGGGAATCCGCTGCTCGATCATTTGTTCCAGCAGCTTCACCTGGCCGCCGTAGCCGCCCTGGAGCACGATGACGCCCATGGTCCGGCCCTCGTAGGCGGGATCGGCGGTGAACGAGGCCAGTCGGTCGACGATCGCCTCGGCCTCCCGGGGGTTGCGGATCCGGTGCTCGCGGCCTTCGGCCACGCCGTCGGCGACGTAGTGCGTCAGCAGCGGATCGAGGCGTTCGCCGCCGTACTGCCGCAGGGGTGTCAGCCCGGGTGGGTCGTAGAACATCGCCGAGGACCAGCCGATGATCTCCGGCATGCAGCGGAAGTGTTCCTGGAGCCGGATCGTCGAGGGGAAGAAAGTGGAGAGCAACTGGTAGAGGTTCGACTGCGGGGTGTAGAGCTGCCTCAGGTGCCGGGGCACGTCCGGGAGGTGCGCGGTGAGCCGGTCCTGAATCTGCTGGAGGCGGCCGAAGCCGGCCACCGCCGGGGTGCACTGCTTGTCGTCGCCGACCACGATGATCCGCGGGGCGAGCCACAGCAGGAACAGCGCGTCCATCCCCGCCTGGCTGGCTTCGTCCACGATCACCACGTCGAAGGCGTCCTGATGCGGTTCGATCATCTCGGCGACCCGGGAGATCGGCATCACCCAGGCCGGCACCGCACCCTGGGCGATCTGCATGGCACTGCGGGCGGCTGCCCCGAACTCCGCAGCGATCTTGCCCTTGCCCTTGCCGTAGGACGCCATGTGGCTGCGGTACGCCTGTAGGGCGGAACGCTGTTCGGGGGTCATCCGCTGCAGGCAGTGCAGTCGGCCCTTGGCTGCCGCCAGATCGCCGGTCAGTTCCTCCAGCCTGCTCTCGCACTCGGTGAGTTCGGCGTCGAGCCGTTGCTCCCGTCCGGGGGCGCGCTCCTCGTGGACGAAGCGGCAGGCTCCGGCCCAGGCCCACGCGTCTGCGAGGCGGCCCACCCGCTCGTCCCATTCCGGGGCGTGGCACTCCGCGACGATCCGGTTCGCCAGCGTAGGTGAGGCGACGCGCAGCGCGTCGAGCAGCTCGGAGCAGCGCCGAGCCTGCCGCTGCTTGGCGTGAGCAGCCGTGTAGGCGTCCAGTTCCTTGCCGTAGCGGTCGAGGTCGCGGTCGGCGAGGGCCTGGGCCATGGCCAGCGATTCGAGGGTCGGGGAGTGCCCGTCGTTCCCTCCGCGCAGGACGCGCTCCCAGCTGGCGAGGCGAGTGGTGGCGTCTTCGGCACGTTGCCGTCCGGCCAGTGCGAACACCGCGGAGGTGAAATGGTCCCATTGCCGGGGTGTCGTCAGATCGAGGTAGATCCCGCGGCCGACCAGCAGGTCGTCCACCCGTTCGCGGAGACCGCCGAAGGCCGCCACCGACTCCAGGTGCCGGTAGCGCTCCCGCAGTGTCGCCACCCGGACTTCCAGCGGCCCGTCCTCCAGCGGTGCGCCGACCTGGTCCCAGCGGACCGCGACGGTGGCCAGTACGGGCCCGGCCTTCAGATGGGCGTGCACTGCCTCGAAGTCGGCGGCGTCGGTCGGCGGACGACCGTCGACGCGGCAGTTGTCCAGCAGCTCGCGGGCCTGGCGCTGCGCTTTCGGAGTGACGAGTCCGCGCACTCCTCGGCGTCCGGCCGGATTCGCGCGCAGTTCGGATACGGCGGCCGCGAGCCGGGTCGCTTGTTCCAATGTGAGCTCCTCCGGTAGGGCGACAGTGCGGACACCTGCCCTGGCGAGCCCGTCGACCACGGCGTCGACCGCTGCCCCGGCCTCCGCGACCCGGTTCCACAGGTCGGTACGGCGGCGGGCCAGTCGGTCCGTGAGGGCCCGCCGCGACCACTCGCTGTCGCCCCATCGCTCGGCCTCCCACGGAGCACCGAGGCGGTGCAACAAGGCCCGGCCGGAGCCGAGCAGCCCGACCAGGTGATCGGTGGTCGGGGTGTCGAGCACGGTGAGCTGATCGCGCAGCGCGGCGGTCTCGTCCGGCAGTCCGGAGGCCGGGGACTCCTCCGCCACGGCGGTGGCCACCTGCCCGGGGGTGGGCAGCGACGCCGGTGCGGGCGGCATGGGCCCGGCGACCAGCTCCGCGGCCCCCTCCCGGAGCAGCACCAGCAGTTCTTCGGCCTCAAGCGCGCCGAGCGGCGGCACCGACGGGGCCCGGTCGGAGAGGCTGCCGATCCAGGACAGCGCGGGGGCCTCCTCCTGGACCTTTCGAACGATCCCGGCGAGCGTGCCCGAGTAACCCGGTGCGACCTCGGGGTGCTGGTAGAGCTCGGCCTCCCGAAGTGCGATGACCTGCTCGGTCAGCAGCTTACGACGGCTGGTGACCTCTTGCCGGCGCTGGGTCAGTCGCCGGATCTCCTCGTTCAGTTGGCCCGGGTCTCCGGACGCCACCTGGTCGCTCAGCGCGTTGACGGTCCGTTCGAGTTCGCCCGCGCCGTCCTGCCGGACGCCGCTGAGCAGGAGCACGCACAGGTCGCGGACGGCCGGCGGCAGCTTGTCCCTCAGTACGGTCAGGGCGTGGTCGCGGGCGCTGGTGACCAGAACCCGCTGCCCCTGCGCGAGCAGTGCGCTGAGCAGATTGGCGATGGTGTGGGTCTTGCCCGTTCCGGGCGGCCCCTGCACGACCACTCCGGTGTCGCGCTGGAGGCGGTCGAGCACGGCGCGCTGCTGGGCATTGGTCTTGCCCGGGAACAGCGGTTCCTCGTCGAACAGGCCGCGAGCGGAGTCTCCGTTCCACCCGGCGCGTGCCTGCGGGCCGATGGTCATGACCAGCTGAGCCAGGCCGAGCGGCGCCTGCCGCTCCGCAACCACGGTCTGAGCGATCTGCTCGTAGCGGCGCAGCAGCGCGTTGCGGCTCATCGGACGCAGCATCAGTGCGGGCGCGAAAGTGAGCCGCAGGCCCGCTCCCGGCTCGTCGGGCGGCTGCCAGCCCGGGTGGAAGGAGAGCGGGCGGGGCAGGACGAGTTCCTGCCACCTGGTCAGGTATGCGAGGGCTTCCTCGCCCAGCGGATGCACCGGGTCCGCCGACAGTTCCTTGGCAAGTACCGCGGAGCGCTCCGGCACCAGGCCGTCGTCGCTGTCGAGGAAGTCCTGGTCCTCCAGCCGCATGCCGCTGTCGTTGGACAGCCTCACGGTGATCCGCGCGGTGCGCTGGTCCACCTCGGTGACCGCGCGACAGGCGAGGAGGTGGCGGTGCAGGACCGCCCCGCGCGGGTCGCTCCAGGTCAGCAGCCCCGCACCCAGGACGAGTTCGACTTGGTCGTCCTGCTGGACCAGCCGCTGGTGCCAGCGGTAAACGGTCTCGTACAGCTCCCGCAACGGCCGGTCCGACCGTTCGCGTTCGGCCCAGCGCCGCCAACGGACCAGCCAATTGCCGTATGAACGCAGCACCTCGTCCGCTGCTCGTCGCTCGACCGTCGCGCCGGTGTCCTGCCAGTGCCCGCGATCCGGTGCCGGTTCGCGTTCCGGCCCCAGTTCGGCCAGTGGCGGGTCACTGTCCGGGGTCTGCACGTCCCGGCTGTCCAGCCAGCCGAGCAGCTCGGCCGGGATGTCGGGCGGCGCGCTCTGCGGGACGTGGTCGAGGACGAACAGCGGGCGGTCCGGCTGTCTGTCCGGCTTCGCCACCGTCGTCGGCAGATCGCACAGCCACAAGTGCCCCCAGGAACGGGTGTCCCTGGAGCGCTGGGTGCCGCTTTGCACCACTTCGCGCAGGAATCCGAGCAGTGCGGCCGTCTTTCCGACGACCTCCGGATTCCGCGCGTGCAGGTGTGGAACGTCCACCATTCTCCCCTCGGTCGGTGACGAACGTTCCAGGATGACCATGGTCGGTTCCGGCGGGAGCAACTCCCCGGAAAGTGGCCGGATACACACTCCGCTGTGGCTTGGACACGATGAGTTTCCACCTGTTGCCTCCCGTTTCCCGCTCGTGGGGAGTCCGGACGCACGCAGCCGGACGGGGTGTCACGTACCGTCGGGGCCGATGCGTTACCAGGGCATGGATCACTCATCGAACCGGGCGGGGCCGGACGACGGACCGGGGACGCCGCGGACACCGGAGTTCGAGGAATTCGTGGCGTTCCGCGAGCGGCACCTGCTGCGGACGGCCTTCCTGCTGACCGGCGGGGACGCGCACCTCGCGGAGGACCTGGTGCAGGAGGCGCTGGGCCGGGTCTTCCTGAAGTGGCGGAAGATCTCCCGGCTGGAGAACCCGAACGGCTACGCGCAGACCGTGCTGGTCAACACCTTCCTGTCGTACCGGCGGCGGCGCTCCACCACCGAGCGGATCACCGACGTGCTGCCGGAGACCGGGGTGGACGACCCCGATCCGGCGCTGCGGCTGACCCTGCTGCGGGCGCTGTCGGCGCTCTCCCCGGCGGACCGGGCGGTGCTGGTGCTGCGGTTCTGGGAGGACCGCAGCGTCGAGGACACCGCCGGCGTGCTGCGGATCGGCGACAGCGCGGTGCGCACCCGCACCAAGCGGGCGCTGGTCCGGCTGCGGTCGGTGCTCGGCACCGACCTCGACGCCCTGCTGGGGCGCCCGTCCTCCCCCACGTCCACCGGCGATCCCGACAAGGCGGTGCCGCACCATGCCCACTGACGACGAACTGGGTTCCGCGCTCTCCCGGGTGTTCGACGGCGCGGTCGCGCTGGCGCCGGAGCCGGTGCCGGGACGGCTGGCCGCGGGGGCCCGCCGCTCCGGCCTGCGGCGGCAGCGGCGGCACGTGGCGGCGGCCACGGGCGCGCTGGCGGTGACGGTGCTGGCGGCGGCGGCCGGCCTCTCGGCCGCCGGGTACGGGCACTCCGGTGCGGACGACCCGGCCACCTCGGGGCACGTCCGGGTGTCGGAGCAGCGCTTCGAGGAACTGCTGGCCGGGGCGCTGCCGAAGGACGGCAAGCTCCAGCGGATGGACCGCACCTGGACCGGCGGGCGCAGCCCGCACGAGATGGGCAGCACGCTGTTCTACGACGACGGGTCGGGCGCGAGCTTGCTCGAAGTGACCGTGCAGTACACCGCGGACCGGGTCGACCAGGTGGTCTGCATGAACGCCTTCCAGGTGCCGACGGACTCCTGCGCGCGCACGGTGCAGCCGGACGGCTCGGTGCTGGTCATCGACAAGCTGCGCAACCGGAGCGTCGCCGCCGTGCGGGAGTGGCGGGCGGTGTGGGCGGCGCCGGACGGGCGCCAGGTGCGGCTGACCGAGTACAACGGGGAGCCGAGCAACCCCGTCCGGAGCGCCCCGCCGCTGACGGACGCCCAGTTGACCGCCGCGGTGACCTCCCCGGTGTGGACGGAGGCGTTCGCCGCGCTGACCCCGGTGGCGGGCACCCCGGACGCCACCGTCTCGGCGGACGCCCACCCGTCGCCGACCGCCGCCGGGACGACGGAGACGCTGCTGGACGAGCTGACCGCGCTGCTCCCGGCGGGGACCACCGTGGACACCCGCGACCCGTCGAACAGCCGGCTGGCCGTGACCGCGCAGGGGCGGCACAGCTCGCTGACGGTGGCGTTCGACCCGCCCTCCCAGCGCGGGCTGGACGACCTGGCCACCCTGCCGCAGACCCTGCCGACCCCGCTGGAGGTCCGCGAGCCGCTGCCGGGCGGCGGGATGGTGGTGGTCAACGCCACCGGCAACGGCAAGACCGCGACCGACGTCCTGCTGCACTGGGGGGCGACCGTGTACTACCCGGACGGCGCCCAGCTGCGGGTCAACGAGTGGAACGGGGAGAAGGGCTACGAGGCCGCGCCCGGTGACCCGGCGCTCGACCTGGCCGCGCTGAAGGCGGTCGTGCTCTCGCCGTCCTGGCGGTCCTGAGCAGCGCGGAAGGCCCCCGCCCGGAGGTCGTCACCCGGGCGGGGGCCTTCCGGCCGTACTCGGCCCCGCTCAGCTCTGCTCTGCTCAGCTCAGCTCAGCTCTGCTCAGCTCTGCTTGATCGCCGAGACGTCGAACTCCAGCACGACCTTGTCGCCGACCAGCACGCCGCCGCCCTCCAGCGCGGCGTTCCAGGTGACGCCGAACTCCTTGCGGCTGATGGTGACCGAGCCCTCCAGGCCGACCCGCAGGTTGCCGTAGGGGTCGACGGCGTTGCCGGTGTACTCGAAGTCGATGGTGACCGACTTGGTGGTGTCCTTGACGGTGAGGTCGCCGGTGACCCGGTAGTCGGTGTCGGACTTCTGCTCGACCTTGGTGGTGCGGAAGGTGATGTCGGGGAAGTTCGGCGCGTCCAGGAAGTCGTTGGTGCGCAGGTGCTGGTCGCGCTGCTCGACGCCGGTGTCGATGCTCTCGGTCTTGATCACGACCTGGCCGGTGGACTTGGCCGGGTCGGCGCCGTCCAGGTGCGCGGTGCCCTCGAACTGGTGGAAGGCACCGCGCACCTTGGTGACCATGGCGTGGCGGGCGACGAACCCGATCCGGGTGTGGGTCGGGTCGAGGACGTAGTCCCCGGTGAGCTCGGGCAGGCTGACGGTCATGGTCGGCGCTCTCTCCTCGTGGCGGTACGCGTGCGGCGGACCGGGCCTGCCGGTCCACCGTCCACGCTAGGCGCTGCGCTCCCGCCAGCCGGCCGTGACACGCGGCCGACGGCGGGTCAGGAGGGTCAGCCGAAGCGGCCGTTGACGTAGTCGGCGGTGCGCGGGTCGGCCGGGTCGGTGAAGAGGCGTTCGGTGGGGCCGGACTCGACGATCCGGCCGGGGGTGTCGTGGGTGGCGAGGAAGAACGCGCAGGACTGGGAGACGCGTTGGGCCTGCTGCATGTTGTGGGTGACGATGACGATGGTGAGCCGGTGGCGCAGTTCGGCGATGGTCTCCTCGATCCGGCGGGTGGAGGTCGGGTCGAGCGCGGAGCAGGGTTCGTCCATCAGCAGGATCTCCGGGGAGACCGCGAGCGAGCGGGCGATGCACAGGCGCTGCTGCTGGCCGCCGGAGAGCGCGCCGCCGGGGGTGCCGAGGCGGTTGCTGACCTCGTTCCACAGGCCGGCCTGCCGCAGGCTGGACTCGACCAGGTGGTCGCGCTCCTCGCGGGTCGCCTTGATGCCGGACAGCTTGAGCCCGCTGACCACGTTGTCGTACAGCGACATCGCGGGGAACGGGTTGGGGCGCTGGAAGACCATGCCGATCCGGCGGCGGACCTCGGCGGGGCGGCGGTGCGGGGCGTACACGTCCTCGCCCTCCAGCAGGACCTCGCCCGCCAGTGCGGCGCCGCGCACCATCTCGTGCATCCGGTTGAGGATCCGCAGGTAGGTGGACTTGCCGCAGCCGGACGGGCCGATCAGGGCGGTGATCTCACCGGCCCGCATGGTGAAGGAGACCCGTTCGAGCACCTTGCGCGCGCCGAACCAGGCGGTGACCTCGCGGGTCTCCAGCCCGGACAGGGCGCGGGGCGCCGGGTCGGACGGGACGGGCGGCAGCGGCACCGTGGGCGGGTCGTCCTGGGCTCCGGACTTCTGGACGGGGAAGGGGGGTTGGGCGGTCTCGGTCATCGTCGGGCGGTCCTTTCCCGGGGAGCTCAGTAGACGTTGGGGAGCAGGGCGGCGGCGTTCTCGTACACCGACCAGAGCAGGGCGGCGACCACCGGCGCGAAGCACAGGTAGGCGGCGGAGCGGCGCCAGCGGCGGGCCGCGAGGACGGCCCCGGAGACGGCCAGCAGCAGGGCCAGCGACCAGAGTTGGAGCGCGGGCAGGGCGCCCTTGTCGGCGGCCAGCACCTTGTCGGTGGCGGTGCCGGCCGGCCGCTTGGCACCGGCCGGTTCGGGGTCGCCGTCGAGCCGGGCGCCGACCAGCACGGTGCTGGTGGGGATCCAGTCGGAGTCGCCGGTGACCAGCACCAGCCGGTTGGGCGCGGGGTCCTGGATCGGGTGGTCGCCGTCGCCGTAGGTGTTGACGGTGTAGTGGAAGCTGCCCTGGCCGGTGGTGACGTCGATCCGGTCGCCGACCTTGAGCCGGGTCAGGTCGGCGAACGGCGCGCCGAACGCGGTGGAGCGGCCGAACAGCACGGACACCCCGGGCTGTCCGGGCAGCACGGTGTCGCGCCGGTGGCCGGGGCCGCGCATCAGGTCGCGGCCGGTGGTGCCCTCGAACACGACGGTTCGGCGCAGGCCGAGCGCCGGGACGTCGAGGACGGCCAGCGGCGCGCCGTCCTCGGTCGGGCCGGTGGGCGCGGTGGCGTTGGCGAGCCGGTCACGCAGGGTGGCGTACGCGGTGGACTGGTGGCGGGCCTCCTGCAGGCCGGAGAGGCCGAGCAGGTAGCCGGCGAAGCCGAGCAGCAGCACGGCGGCCAGCGTCGCCGCCCGGGCCACCGCCAGCAGCGGGTGCCGGGCCGGGGGCACCGGGGGTGCCGGGGGTTCGCCGGGGCCCGGCCGCACCGCGGTGGCCGGCCGTTCCAGGGTGGGCGCGGTCATCTGCCGGTCTCCTCGGGTGCGGGGCCTGCGGTCGGCGCGGTCGCGGCGCGTGCGGCCCGTAGGGTCGGCGCGGTGGCGGGGCCTGCGGTCGGCGCGGTGGCGGTGGCGGTCGGTGCGGTGGCGGGGTTCACCGGCTGCCCGCCGTCCGGTCGCGGCGGCGCCACCAGGCGGCCAGCAGCGGGGGGACGGTGACCACGCCGAGGAGTTCGAGCGCGGTGAGCGTGGACAGCAGCCAGTCCTGCGGGCGGCCGCCGAGCGCGACCACCTGGGCGGGTGCGGCGCCCGAGCCGCCGCCGGAACCGCCGCCGGTGCCGGTGCCGCTGTCGAGCAGTTCGCCGGTCTGCGGGTCGATCACCGCCTGGGACCCGTCGCCGGTGCCGCCCGAACCGTCCGTGCCGGTGCCGCCGTCGCCCGTCCCGCCGGAGCCCGAACCGGAACCGCCGCCGGAGCCGGAACCGGAACCGCCGCCGGAGCCGGAGCCACCCGCCCCGCCGGAGCCCGAACCTCCGCCGCTGGAGCCGGACTTGGAGCCGCCGGTCTTGACCGCCTGGCCGTTCTGCACGGTGCAGTCCAGCGGGCTGCCCTGCTTGTCGCACGGGGAGGGCTGCGGGGCATTCTTCAGCACGGTCAGCTCGCCGGCCGAGTTGAACGTCGGGTTGGGGCAGTTGTTGAGCGCGTTCGGGTCGACGGGGCTGGCGTTGCCGGGGATGTGCTGGGTCTGGAGCAGGCCGCCGCGCACCAGGTTGCGCGGGATCGGCGAGTAGCCGAGGTCGTCCGCCTCGCCCTGTCCGGCGCACAGCACGTAGGCCAGGTAGCGGCTGAGCGCGCTGCCCTTGGCGTCGTTGAAGCGCGGCGGGACGGGGAGGGCGGCGCCCGCCCGCGGCACGATCAGGTAGCTGTAGGAGGAGATCGGGTACGAGCGGGCGTCGTTGTTGCTGTAGACGCCGTCGAGGTTCTGCTGCAGGTAGTCCGGGTCGTTCGCGGAGGTGTTGTCGTCGACGCCGCGGATCTTCGCGGCGGTCAGCGCCACCGCGACGTTGGAGGCGGTCGGCAGGGTGTAGTACCCGGCCGGGTTGAGCACCTTGACGACGGGCCAGTTGCTGCGCTTGGCGAACGCGTACTCGTCGTAGCCGATCGCGCCGATGCCGGTCGGCGACTGGATGTAGCCCGCGACCACGTCCGAGCCGTTCTGCGAGGTCATCCGGCCGGACGGCGGGAAGAACTCGGTGTAGTCGCCGCAGCTGACGCCGTTGACCTTGGTGCAGTAGGCGTCCCACTCGTCCTTGTGGGTGTGCTCCATCCAGCGGGTGAACTGGGCGGTGGCGCCGGAGCCGTCGGAGCGCACCACCGGGGTGATCGGGACCTTCGGCAGCGCCTTGCCGTAGTCGGCGGTGATCTTCGGGTCGTCCCAGGAGGTGATCCGGTTGGTGAAGATGCCGACGATGGTGTCCGGGGACAGCCGCAGGTCGGTGATCTTCTTGCCGCCGAGCTCCAGGTGGTACATCAGCGCGGTGCCGCCGGCCGTGATCGGCACGTAGGAGTACCCGTACGTCGGGTTCTCCGCGGTGCCCACGCCGGTGCCGGTCTGGCCCTGGCCCACGCCGCTGTCGTTCTTGCTGCGGAACGGCACGTCGGAGGCGGTGAAGTCGTCCTGGCCGACCCGCCACTGCACCCGGCCGGCCGCCGAGCCGACCGGGTTGAAGTCGATCTCGATGCCCAGCGGGCCGACGTCGCGCCGCCACTGGTCGATGGCCGGCCCGGCCCAGCTGGAGCCGTCCGCGTTCAGCGAGGTGGCGGCGTACGCCGGGGACGCGCCGAGCAGCGTGGTGGGCAGGGCCAGCACGGCGGCGAGCAGCGCCGCGGCCAGGTGACGGAGTCGCACGGGACGGGTCTTCCTTCTGTGACGGGTCATCGGGTCCCCACCGTCGGCGCGGTCGCGGCGAGCACGGCCGGGGCGGGCGCGGGGGCCGGGGCGGGTGCGGCGGCGGCGCCGGGAG
>NZ_JBSGET010000162.1:0-17781 GCF_053603035.1 Kitasatospora sp. NPDC004272
CTCCGGGCCGCCGGCCCGTCCGGGCGTCAGGCGGCCCGGAGCACCGTGCTCCGGGCCGCCGGCCCGTCCGCGTGCGGGGCCGGATCAGCCCTGGTAGCCCGCGAAGAGCTTCGAGAACTGGTACGGCGTCTGCGGGACGTTGGTGCACTTGGGCAGCGAGCCGGTGCAGGCGTTGGCGTCCCGGGTCATCTCCCAGAAGGCCAGCTCGCCGAGGTGGTTCTGCTGGGCGAAGGAGATCAGCTGCTGCGCGTCGGTGAGGCCGAACACCTCGGAGGTGGTGTCGTTCTGGCCGAGCATCGGGGTGACGCCGACCATGGCGTACGCCTGGGCGTCCGTCAGGTTGGTCCACACGGAGCGGATCTGCGCCTGGGTGGACTGCGCGGACTGGATCGCGTAAGCGCCCATCTTGCCCGCCGGGCTCGGGGCGGCCCAGTCGCCGAAGTCCATCGCCATCACGTTGACCAGGTCCACGGACAGGCCGGCGTTCTTGGCGGACTGCAGGATGTAGACGCCGTCCGCGGTGAGGCCGCTGGGCAGCACCGGCAGGGTCAGGCTGACCTTCAGGTCGCGGCCCTTGGCCCGCTGCGCGGCCTGGACCTGGGCGAGCGCGGCCGAGCGCCGGTCGACCGAGGCGTGGTCGGTGACGGCGGTGCCCTCGATGTCGAAGTCGACCCGGTCGAGCGCGTAGACGTCCACGACCTTCTGGTACTGCGCGGCCAGCGCGGCCACCGTGGTGCAGGACTGGGCCAGTTCGGTGCCGTTGGCGCCGCCGAAGGACGGGCGGACGTCGCCGCCGGCGTCCCGGATCGCGTCCATGTCGGCCTTGTTCCAGCCGGTGGCCGGGTCGTAGGCGCCGAACCAGCTGGCGGTGCACGGCTGGCTGCCGTTGATGATGAACGCCAGCGAGAACTCCTTGATGCCGCTGGCAGCGGAGAGCGCGGGCAGGCTGGGGGTCGGGTAGGCGCCGAGGTCCACGTAGGGGGCGGCGGTCCCGGCGCTGGTGCCGGTGCCCGCGGTGGCGGTGACGGCCGCGGACTTCGCCGACTCGTTGCCCGCCGCGTCGAAGGCGCTGACGGTGAAGGTGTGGCTGCTGCCCTGGAGCAGGCCGCGGACGGTGGCCGAGGTGCCGGTCACGGTGGCGACCGCGGTGCTGCCCTCGTACACGTGGTAGCCGGCCACCGCGGTGTTGTCGGTGGAGGCGGTCCAGCCGAGGGTGACGCTGCCCGGTCCGGTGCCCGTCGAGTGCGGGCTGCCGGGGACGGACGGCGCGACGGCGTCGGCGGGGGCGCCGGCGCACGGCTGGTTGTTGATCGTGCAGTTGAGCGGGGCGGCCTGCACGGCGCCGGTGGTGACGCCGAAGCCGATCGCGGGGGCGGCGGCGCCGGGGGCCAGCGGGGCGGCCCAGCCGGGGGAGGTCACCGTGTAGTGGGTGCCGGTGGAGGTGCTGGTCGAGGTCAGCGTGCCGTTCCACAGGCTGGAGACGCTCTCGCCGGTCGGCAGGTCGAAGGAGAGCGACCAGCTGTTGACGGTGGTGTTGGTGTGGTTGGTCACGGTGTACGTGGCCTGGAAGCCGTTCGACCAGCTCTGGGTGACCGCGTAGTCGGCGGTCAGGCCGGACACGCCGGCCGCTCCGGCGGCGGCGGCGCCCAGCGGCGCGGCGATCAGGGCCGCGGCCGCGGCGAGGGAGAGGGTGACGCGCCTCATGGGCGAGTCCTCCTTGACGGTGTGGGGGACGGGTGGGGGCCGTGCTCGGGTGCGTGGGGCGCACTCAAGATGGTCCAGACCAATCCGGGCCGTCAAGGTGAAGTCCTGCGGTTTTGCAAGAAGTTGGCGGTTCAATCAGGTGCGGTTAAGTCTCTTGAGGTGCCCGAAAGGAAGCCGGGGGGCGACGGAGGGCGCGGCCCCCGAAGCGTGGGGGAGGGGGCCGCGCCACCCGCCTGACCCGAAGTCAGGCGTCCATGGGCCGTCAGGCGGAGACGGCGGCGCCGCGCATCCGGCGGGCCAGGTGCGCGCCCGAGGCGGCGGCCGCCAGCAGGCCCGCGGCGGCCAGGCCGAGCAGCAGGTCGTCGTGGCTGGTCCGCTCGACCGTCTCGCACCACGGCCACGGCGGCCTCGGCGGCGGTGAGATCGCCGCCGTGGCCGTGGTGCGAGACGGTCGAGCGGGCGGCGCCCGCGTCGATCTGCGCCTGGGTCGGCGCGGAGGGCACGTCTGCGGCCAGCGGCAGGGTCGCGGCCGCGGCGCCGGCGGTGCCGAAGTCGAGGTCCGAGCAGCCGTAGAACGCCTCCGGGCTGTCCGAGCGCTGCCAGACCATGTAGACCAGCTGGCGGCCGGTGCGCTGGGGCAGGTTCACGTTGACGTGGTAGTACCCGTTGTCCGAGGTGCGCGCCGTGTCGTAGACCGCGACCGGAGCGGCCAGGTCCAGGTCGGACCACTTCAGCGGCTTGGTCGGGTCGTAGCCGGCCTTGGTGATGTACAGCTTCATGGTGCCCTGGTGGGGCGCGGTGACCCGGAAGTCGAAGTTCCTCGCGCCGGCGGTCGCCGCCGTGGCGGGCCAGTCGGTGCGGGCCCAGTCCAGGGCGCGGTACTTGTCGCGGTTGGCCGAGCAGAGGTGGCCGTCCGGGATGATCTGCTGGCTCTGGCCGTTGGCGCTGGCGATGTTGACCTCGTTCCAGTCGTACAGCGGCTGGGTGCCGCTGTCCGCCACGAGGTCCTTGCAGACCTGGGACTTCGGGGTCTCGGGGCCTTCCGCGTAGCAGGCCGCGATGCGGCTGGGCGGGCCGAACATGGCGCCGTGCGCACTGGCGGTGCCGACGGCGAGGGTGGTGGCGACCAGGGCGCCCGCGCCCACCGCGGAGGCGGCGAGCAGACGGCGGGACCGGGACATGGTTCTCCTCAGAAGGGATCGGGCCGTTAGTGGGGGAAAAGCGGGCACGTCTGCCCGCGGGCCACGGGGAGCGACCCCGGGACGGCGTGGTGTGGACCCGACACACCGCGAGCCGTCCGAAGGCTACGATTGGCCTATACCAATTGACAAGTGTCGGCCACTGCGGAGCAGTTGGCGAATGGCGGGATCCGGCCACCGTCAGCATCCGTCCGGTCGAACCGACCTGGCCCGGCGTCAGGGGCCGACCGGCGGACGGGCTGCGGACGTACTGCGGGTGGGTCGTGGGTGGATGCGGTGAAGTCGCAGGCGGGAGGGCCTGCGCCGGACGCGGCGACCGGTCGCCGGAGCCCGAGGGTCCGCCGTCCGGGTGGTGGACCGGATCGGGGGGACGGTCCCGGGTCGGACCCGGGGCGGAGCGGGTGCCGGGGGGCGGGATCAGCGGAATCCAAGCTGCGGATAATGCCCCGATAAGCCGTCGGTCGGGGGTGGCGGAGGCCCCGGGGAAGCCGATGGTTCGTCAGGGAACCGTTCCGGCGGGATTCCTGGGAGCCGGCTCGGAATCCGCCGGGAATTCGCCGACCGTGCGGCGCGGCGCACGGTCGGACCGGGTCGGCGGCTCCGGCGGGAGGGTGCCGCCGTCCGGGGGGACGCCGCGTGGCAGCGCGTGATGTACCGCTTTACCTGCCTAATCTCCCGCTATGTCCGTACGCCCCCTCACCCTCGCCGCCCTCTCGCTGGGCCTGGCCACCGCACCCGTGCTCGTTCCGGCCCTGCTGTCGCCGTCCGCCGTCGCCGCCGGGTCCAAGCGGGCCTCGATCGGCAACCCGGTCGACGGGAACCTCGGCTACAACGCCTTCGTCGAGCAGAACACCACCCTGGGCAGCACCGAGGCCGAAGGCCCGATCGCCACCGGCGGGAACCTCACCTTCGGCGCCGGCTACAACGTCAGCCTGCACACCCCCGGCACCTTCACCGCCCCCGGCGACGACCACCCGGCCGCGCTGGTGGTCGGCGGCCGGGTCGACTTCGCCGGCAGCTCCCCGAACGGGGTGCTCATGGTGCTCAGCAACGGCTACACCAAGATCGGCGACATGACCGGCGCCCGGGCCGTCGACCGGGACGTCAACGGCGCCCAGGTCAACACCCAGGTGGTGGCCTCCAACGCGGAGCACAACTCGGTACCGCGGATCGAGATGACACTGCACCAGCCGCTCGCCTCGGTCGGACCGGCCCCCGGCCTGATCGACTTCACCGGCGCGTTCGCGACCTTCCGCGAACGGGCCAGGGCGATGGCCGCCTGTCCGCAGAACGTCACCCTGCGCGACGAGGCCGGGAACCCGCTGCCCGACGGCCCCTACCCGCCGGGCACCAACGGCAACCTGACCCTCACCCCGGGCCGCACCAACGTGCTGCACCTGACCGGCCAGCAGATGAACGCCCTCGGCGAGATCAAATTCAACAACCAGCCCACCAAGGACACCCCGCTGGTGATCGTCACCGACACCACCGCCGAAGGCGGCGTGTTCGTCTGGGACAACCCCAACACCCCGGGCATCGGCGGCCAGCAGGCCCCCTACGTGCTGTGGGACTTCCCGGACGCCACCGACCTCACCATGGCCACCGGCGACTCCCTGGAGGGCACCATCTACGCCCCCAGCGCCCACCTCAGGGACATCAACGGCTCCAACATCGAGGGCGACGTCATCGCCCGCGCCTACGACGCCGGTCCGCTGGTCGGCGGCGACTCGGTCATCGCCGGCGAACTGCACTACTGGCCGTTCGACGCCGTCGTCGACTGCGAGAGCACCAGCCCCTCGCCCAGCCCCAGCCCCAGCGAGAGCCCCAGCGGAAGCCCCGCGCCCAGCCCCTCGCCGAGTCCCAGTCCGTCCGCCAGTCCGAGCACCAGCACCAGCCCCGCCCCCTCGCCCAGCGCCTCGCACACCCGGCCCGTCCCGACCCCCACCGGCCCGGGCGGCGAACTCCCCGCGACCGGCAGCGGCCCGGCCCTCCCGCTCACCGCCGCCACCGCCGCCGCGGCCCTCGCCACCGGCACCCTGCTGCTGCGCCGCCGCCGCAGGCACTGAGCACCCGCGCACCCGCGGAACCCCCACCCCGGCGGCCCGTCACCCCGACGACGGGCCACCGGGCCGCTCCGAGGGGCCCCGCGACGCAGGACCGGCCCCGACGACGGATCAGGACGCCTCCAACGAGACCAGCAGCCGCGCGGTGTCCAGCCCTGCCTCCAAGTACTCGACGAACAGGCCGTTGTGCAACGCCCACGGCGAACGCCGCTCCCGGACCAGGCGCACCGCCCCGGCGGTGTCCAGGCCGAGTTCCACCAGCGCCTGCACCACCACCAGACCGGAGCGGTTGTACCCGGACTGGCAGCGCACCAGCACCCGCCGACCGGCGCGTACCGCCTCAGTCACGGCCCGCGCCTCCTCCTGCACGGCGGCCAACTGCCCGGCGTCCAGCGGTCCGTCCGGCACCAGGGCGAGCCGGTGCGGAATCCCCGGAGCCGGCCCGTGGCCCCCGGCCGTGAACAGGCTGACCACCAGTTCGAACTCCGCGCCGACCACCACCGGACGCAGCTGCCCGGCCGCGTCCACCCAGCGGTGCCCACCCATCCATAGCCCGGGAGCGACCTCGTCCCACGGCGTCCTCGGATCAGGCGGTCCGTCCTTCCGACGAGTCTTCAATCGCCACCTCCCGCCCCCGTCAACGCCGTTCGCTGCGCAGGGAGTTCCCGTGCCCGTCAGCGGCAGATCCAGCCGGCGTCGGCGATCGGGAGGATGCGGCGCACGCCGGTTGGGGAGGTGACTGCGAGGTGGGTCCCCAGGTGGGAGACGCGGTCACCGGCGGCGAGGAGGACGGCGGGGGCCATGACGGCCTCGAAGTCGGGGCGGAGCAGGAAGGCGCCGAGCAGGACCGCGCGGGGCAGGGGGGTGATTCCGTCGAAGAGGAGTTCCACGTGGAGAGGGTGCCAGGGGCTGTGGTGGCGGTGCGAGGGGTTTCCCGCCGGGAGCGGGGCGGTGCGGGGGTTCGTCGGGCGTTCATGAGGGGGCCGGGTCGTGGTGGCGCCTCGTTGGGGCGGGCTCGGGAGGTTGGGCGGCGCCGTACTCCCACCCACCCGATCCGAGGGACGGAACCCGTGACCGAACCGCGCACCCCCGCCTGGCGCCGTCGACTCGCCCTGCTGCTGGCCGCCGCGGCCCTGCCCGTCGCGGGCCTGGGCGTGCTGGGCGCCGGGCCCGCCGCCGCCGCGCCCGCCGACGACGTCCGGCTCAACGAGGTGGTGACGACCGGGGCGGTGAACGACTCGATCGAGCTGTACAACAAGGGCACCGCGACGGTCGACCTGTCCGGGTGGGTCCTGCGCGACAGCACCAGCAGCAAGTACACCGTCGCCGCCGGCACCACCCTCGCCCCCGGGGCCTTCAGGGCCTTCGACGTGCACGGCAGCTTCGGCCTCGGCTCCTCCGACAGCGCCCGGCTCTACCTCGCCGACGGCAGCACCCTGGTCGACTCGTTCAGCTGGACCTCGCACTCCGCCCCGTCCTGGTCGCGCTGCCCCGACGGCACCGGCGCCTGGAGCCGGTCCGCCGCGCTGACCCTCGGCTCCGCCAACGACTGCGCAGGCTCCGGCGGTTCCGGCACCCCCACCGGTCCGGTGGCCTGGCCCGGCAGCTCCGCCGTCACCACCGCCGACGGCTCCAACGTGTTCGGCTCCGACCTGTCCGGCCTCCAGCAGGAGGGCGGCGTGCTGTGGGGCGCGCAGAACTCCGGCAAGCTGTGGCGGCTCGTCCCGAACGGCTCCGGCGGCTGGAAGCCCGACACCGCCAACGGCTGGGGCTCCGGCAAGTCGCTGCGCTTCACCGGCGGCACCGGCACCCCCGACGACGAGGGCGTCACCCTGACCGGCGCGGGCTCGGCCGGCGGCGTGTACGTCTCCAGCGAGCGCAACGCCGACTCCTCCTCCACCAGCCGGCTCTCCGTGCTGCGCTACGACGTCTCCGGCACCGGCAGCACGCTGACCGCCACCCGGGAGTGGAACCTCACCTCCGACCTGCCGTCCACCGGCTCCAACGCCGGACTCGAAGGCGTCACCTGGGTGCCCGACGGCTACCTGACCGGCGCGGGCTTCAAGGACGCCGCCACCGGCGCCGCCTACGACCCGGCCCACTACGGGGCGCACACCGGCGGCGTGTTCTTCGTCGGCGTCGAGGGCACCGGCACGGTCTACGGCTACGTCCTGCTGGAGGCCGGCGGCTTCACCAAGGTGGCCACCGTCAGCAGCGGCATGGCCGGCGTGATGGAACTGTCCTGGGAGCCGCAGACCAACCGGATGTGGGTGGTCTGCGACGACAACTGCTCCGGCTAGCTGCGCACCTTCCAGGTGAACGGCAGCGGCGCGTTCGCGCTCACCGCGGTCTACGACCGGCCCTCCGGCATGTCGAACATCAACAACGAGGGCTTCACCCTGGCCGGCGCCGACGAGTGCACGGGCGGCAGCAAGCCCGTCTACTGGTCGGACGACAGCAACACCGGCGGCCACGCCCTGCGCAAGGGCAGCATCACCTGCTGACGCCCGGGACCCGACGCCCGGCGGCCCGGTTCCCTGTGCGGGGCCGGGCCGCTCGGAGTCGGGCCGTTCGGTGCGGGGCTGTTCGGCGCGGGGCCGGAGGCGGCCGTCAGAGGTCGGCGGGCGCCTCGATGTCGGCGGCCGGGCCGTACTCGGACAGGTTCAGCGTCGAGACGGCCCGGTAGCCGTCGCCCTCGCAGGTCACCGTCAGGTGGGAGAGCCGGCCCTCGGTGTCGACCAGCAGGTCGGTGGCGCACTCCGCGATGCGGTGCTCGGCGATCCGCTGCCGGATCGTCTCCCCGAGCGCGTCGGCGATCCGTTCGACCGGCAGCGGGCCCACCAGGTGGTAGGCCGGGCCGCCGTTGCGGCCGGGCAGCTTCTCCGTGCCCCGGTAGGAGGCCGGGTCGGCCTGCAGCAGCGCCCGCACCATCGGGCGGTGGTCGGCCACCAGCAGCCCCTGGCCGTTGCGCTCGTGCTTCGTCCACTCCTCGTCGTCGACCCTGGTGTACACCGCGTCCCGCGTGGTGGTGGTGTACACCCGCACCGGGGTGTCCCCGGCGAGCATGCCCAGGCTCATCGAGCTGGTCTGGACGTCCGACACCCCGACCGTGCCCCCGCCCCGGACGTGCACGCTGTCGTCGGAGGCGTCCACCCCGAGGGTGGCCGAGTACGGCTGCGCGGGGGCCTCGATCGCGGCCCGGAGCCGGTCGATCTCCTGGGCCCGGTCGCCCGTCGGAGCGTCGTCGGACAGCGCGGCGGCCGGGGCCGGGGCGGAGGACGCGGCCCGCGGGGCGGGGGAGGAACCGGAGCAGCCCGTCAGCACGGCCGCCAGCACGGCCCCCGCCACCACGGCGGCGACCCCGCCCGCACGCGTCTTCACCGACACGACCCCACCTCCACGAAAAACCCGACAATCGAACTGCGTCGCACACGTTCTCGCAGTTCACGGGCAGAGCACAAGTCGAATCGTGGGCGAAGGCACCTGGTTGGACCCCCACCCGGTCGGGCCCCGCGGCCCGGTCAGTCGCGGAACCCCGCGTGCACGTGGTCGTGGTGGGTGGGGTCGCTGAAGAACTGGTTCGCCGTCCGCCCGCCGGACAGCTGCCGCGGCCCGCCCACGTTGTACGAACCCGCCGCCGCGGCCGCCCGCATGAAGGACTCCACCAGCGCGGCCGGGGTCGCCGGATCCACCACCGGGTGCCCCTCGATCCGCCAGGTGTCGAACGCCAGCCCGCGCGGGTGGTCGCTCTGCCGGTCCGTCCCGAACACCAGCAGCGGATGCCCCGAGCGCAGCACGCTCACCTCGAAGCCGTACGACCCCGCCAGCGTCAGCATCGCCTCCAGCGCCGCACCGTGCACCTGCCCGCTGCGCACGTCCGCCACCGCGGCCGGCGGCAGCACGATCCGCGGCTGGGCCAGTACCCGCACCGCCGGATCGCCCGGCGCGGCGGCCGCCGTACCGGGGTCGGCCGGGTGCAGCGCGGTGACGTTCCAGCGCGGCGCGGCGGCGGCCAGCCGGACGTCGACCGTGCTGCCGGTGGACACCGGTGCGCCGTCCGGCCCGGCCACCCACTGCCGGCACACCACCAGCACGCTCGCCGAGTCCGCCAGCAGGCCGCCGTACTGCGCGTACACCACCTCCAGCGCGGCCCGCGGCGCGTCCGCCAGCAGCGGGCCGCCCTGCTCGGCCAGCGCCGGATCCGCCCCGACCGCCGCCACCCGCTGCCGGGCCGCCGCCACGCCCTGCCCGCCCGGCGGCCACCCGCCGATCGCCTCCACCACCTGCACGGCCCGCAGTTTGACGTCCGGCTGCAACTCGCCCGGCCCCGGCTGCCAGGCCGCGGGCGCGGGGAACGCCGCGGACGGGCTGCCGGAACCACCGGAACTGCCTTGACTGCCTGGGCCGTTGGGGCTTCCTGAGCTGCCAGGGCCGCCAGGGCCGCCAGGGCCGCCGGGGCTGCCAGGGCTGCCAGGGCTGTTCGGGCGGCCGGAGGCGCAGGCCGTCAGGGCGGAGCCGATCCCGGCGAGCAGGACGGCGCGGCGGCCGGGCGGGGGAGGGAGGGCGCACATCCCGCCAGTGTCGGTCGCGGGCGGCGGCCCCGGCCGGCACGACCCGCCATCCGGACAGCGCGGGGGCGGGCGGGAAGGGGCGGGCGAACCGGGGGAGCGGGGCCGGGGTGGCGCGGCATCAGGTGAGCAGGTACGGCAGGAGCGCGAGGGCGCCGAGGGCGGGCCGGCACAACCTACCGTCCCGGGGCAGGCGCGAACCGGCCGGGGTGGGGGCCGGCGGGGCGTCGGCCGCGCGGGCAGCGGGCCCGGCGGGCCGTGGTGCCGGCCGGCCACGGGGAAGGCCCGGACCGTTGGAACCCAAGGAGGTGCGGTCCGGGCCTTCGGTGGGCGAGCGTCAGATCAGGCCCTGGGCGAGCATCGCGTCGGCGACCAGCTCGAAGCCGGCGATGTTCGCGCCGACCACGTAGTTGCCGGGGCTGCCGTACTTCTCCGCGGTGGTGAAGCAGGAGTCGTGGATGTGCTTCATGATCTCGCCGAGGCGGGCCTCGGTGTGCTCGAAGGTCCACGAGTCGCGGGAGGCGTTCTGCTGCATCTCCAGCGCCGAGGTGGCCACGCCGCCGGCGTTGGCGGCCTTGCCGGGCGCGAAGGCCACGCCGGCCTCCTGGAAGACCCGGACGGCCTCGGGGGTGGTGGGCATGTTGGCGCCCTCGGCGACGGCCTTGACGCCGCCCCGGACCAGGGCGACGGCGTCCGCCTCGTGCAGCTCGTTCTGGGTGGCGCAGGGCAGCGCCACGTCGCAGGCGACGTTCCACACGCCGGTGCCGGCCACGTACTTCACGTGCGAGCCGCGCGCCTCGGCGTAGTCGGAGACGCGGCCGCGGCGGGTCTCCTTGATCTCCTTGAGCAGTTCGAGGTCGATGCCCTTCTCGTCGACCACGTAGCCGGTCGAGTCGGAGCAGGTGAGCACGGTCGCGCCGAGCTGCTGGGCCTTCTCGATCGCGTAGATCGCCACGTTGCCGGAGCCGGAGACCACCACGCGCTGGCCGGACAGGCTCTCGCCGCGGGTGCGCAGCATCTCCTCGGTGAACATCACGCAGCCGTAGCCGGTGGCCTCGGTGCGGGCCTGCGCGCCGCCCCAGCCCAGGCCCTTGCCGGTGAGCACGCCGGACTCGTAGCGGTTGGTGATCCGCTTGTACTGGCCGAACAGGTAGCCGATCTCGCGGCCGCCGACGCCGATGTCACCGGCCGGGACGTCGGTGTACTCGCCGAGGTGGCGGTGCAGCTCGGTCATGAAGGACTGGCAGAAGCGCATGATCTCGGCGTCCGAGCGGCCCTTGGGGTCGAAGTCGGAGCCGCCCTTGCCGCCGCCGATCGGCATGCCGGTGAGGGCGTTCTTGAAGATCTGCTCGAAGCCGAGGAACTTGACGATGCCCAGGTTGACCGAGGGGTGGAAGCGCAGGCCGCCCTTGTACGGGCCGAGGGCGCTGGAGAACTCCACCCGGAAGCCGCGGTTGACGTGGATGCCGCCCTTGTCGTCGGACCACGGCACCCGGAAGATCAGCTGGCGCTCGGGCTCGCAGACCCGTTCGATGATCCGGGCGTCGACGAGTTCGGGGCGCTGCCGCAGCACCGGGCCGAGGGTCTCAAGGACCTCGCGGACCGCCTGGTGGAACTCGTTCTCGCCCTGGTTGCGGCGCAGCACTTCCTGGTACAGCGGCTCGATCAGGCGGGCGCCGGCGTCGGTGGACGCGGCAGAGCTGGGGGTGGCCGGCATTCAGGCACAACCTTCCGTGATCGGATGGTGCACGAGGGCGCTCCCGTCCCGGGAGGGCCCTTGGTCCTCCTCGCCGTTGAGGACCGCCGGCGGCGCGCCTGACACGCGCCGGTCGACGGGGTGGGACCGTTGGTCTGCACCATTGTCACAGGGCTGACCTGCGTGCATCGACAGTATGTCCACGATGTGAACGCCTGAATGGGTTATTTCGGTCACCCGAAAGGTAAAGATTCGTTCATCAGCACCCCATGGGCCGGGCTCCCGTGCGCAAACTCGGCGAATGGTGTGAGTTCGCTGTGAGTTCCGGGCGTGTCTGGGAATTCCCCGCCCGGTGGTCCTCCCGATGGTCCTCCCGGTGGTCCTCCCGGCGGCCGGCCCGCCGCCGGGAGGGGTCGGCGTCAGCGGCGCGGCTGGATCCACCAGGCGGTGGTGGCCGGCGGCAGCACCCCGGCCGGGCACGGGCCGGAGGACAGCAGCGGCTGCCCGGTGACCGGCGCCGGAGCGGGGACGGTGCCGAAGTTGATCGCCACCAGCAGGCCGTCGCCCCGGACGAAGGCCAGCACGTTCGGCGGCGTCTCCAGCCAGCGCAGCGTCCCCTCGCCCAGCTGCGGCAGCAGCCGGCGCAGGTGCAGCGCCTCCCGGTACAGGTGGTACGCCGAGGTGTGGTCGGCCAGCGCCCGCTCGGCGGTGTACCGGGCGAACGAGGCCGGCTGCGGCAGCCAGGTCGGCGCCGAGCCCTCCGGCCCGAACCCGTACGGGGCCTCGGCCCCGGCCCACGGCAGCGGGACGCGGCAGCCGTCCCGGATGCCCTTGCGGCTGCCGGTGCGGTGGAAGATCGGGTCGGTGATCACCTCGTCCGGCAGGTCGTCGACCTCCGGCAGGCCCAGCTCCTCGCCCTGGTACAGGTAGGCCGCGCCCGGCAGCGACAGCATCAGCAGCGCCGCCGCCCGGGCCCGCTCGGGGCTGCCGAAGCGGGTGGTGGTGCGGACCTGGTCGTGGTTGTTCAGCACCCAGGTCACGGTCGAGCCGGTCGCGGTGATGTCCCGCACCGCGGCGTCGATCACCTGGTGGAAGTGCTCGGCGTCCCACGGCGCGTGCAGCAGGTGGAAGAAGAACGCCTGGTGCAGCTCGTCCCCGCGCACGTACTTGGCCTGCTCGGCCGGGGTCGGCACGGACGCCTCGCCGACCAGCAGCCGCTGCCGGCCGTCCAGTGCGGTGTACTCCTCGCAGATCGCCCGCCAGGAGCGCCACACCTCGTGCACCTCCGGCTGGTTCCAGGCCAGCGGGTTGACCGAGTCGCGGGTGCGCTCGTCCGCCTCCGGGTCCGGGGAGTCCGGCAGCTCCGGGTGCTTGAACAGGCCCGCCGCCACGTCGATCCGGAAGCCGTCCACGCCCCGGTCCAGCCAGAACCGCAGCACCTTCTCGAACTCGACCGGGACCTCCGGGTTGCGCCAGTTCAGGTCCGGCTGCTCCGGGGTGAACATGTGCAGGTACCACTGGCCCGGGGTGCCGTCCGGCTCGGTGATCCGGGACCACGCGGGGCCGCCGAACATCGCCCGCCAGTTGTTCGGCGGCAGCTCGCCGCCGGCGCCCCGGCCGTCCGCGAAGTGGAACCGGGCCCGGGAGGCCGAGCCGGGGGCGGCGGCCAGCGCCTCCAGGAACCACGGGTGCTCGGCGGAGCAGTGGTTGGGCACGGTGTCCAGCACCAGGCGCAGGCCCAGCTTCCGGCAGTCCTCGACCAGCAGGTCGAAGTCCTCCAGGGTGCCGAACATCGGATCCACGCCCTTGTAGTCGGCCACGTCGTAGCCGTGGTCGTGCTGCGGCGACGGGTAGAACGGGTTCAGCCAGACCCCGTCCACGCCCAGCCGCTTCAGGTACGGCAGCCGGGCCCGCACGCCCGGGAGGTCGCCGATGCCGTCGCCGTCGGAGTCCTGGAAGCTGCGCACGTACACCTGGTAGATGACCGCGTCGCGCCACCAGAGCACGTCGGGGGCGAGCGGGGCCGGCCGTTCCTCCGGCAGGACGCCGTCGGCGGTGAGGACGGCGGAGGCTTCCAGGGCTCCGAGGAGCTCGCTGGGGCGCGGCGGGTCGGCCGGGACGACGGACGTGATCATGCGTCACCTTCACGGGAGCGCGCGAGGGAGGTCGCGCTGACAGGCACGGGCCCCGCCTGACCTACCGTCAGTTCCTCGGGGATACCTAGATGTTAGGTATAGGCCAAAGAGCATGTCCAGGAGACGGGAGGTGAAGATGTCACCTCCTGAGTCGAAGAGTGCCACCAGTCGGGGCGAATCAGGGCGAATAAGGGGGCGCACAACGGGGTAGGGCAAAGCCAAGGAGAGCCGCCCGGCGTACGACCGACGAAGTTCGGCCGCACGGCGCACTCCCCCCGCCCATTTCGAAGGGAGCACCCGAGTGCGGCTTCCGCTCCTCGCGCTGCTTGCCACCGGACCCGCGCACGGCTACCAGCTCCGGCGCGCCCTGGAGTCCACGTTCGGCCCGGCCTACGCGCGCACCAACGACGGCCAGGTGTACGTCACGCTCGGCCGGCTGGAGAAGTCCGGCCTGATCGAGGGCCAGGACGTCGCCCAGGACGGCCGCCCCGACAAGCGCGTCTTCGTCCTCACCGACGACGGCCGGCGCACCCTCGCGGACTGGTTCGCCCGCCCCGCCGACGGCGGCAAGGTCCGCGAGGAGTTCTTCCTCAAGCTCGTCCTCGCCCCGCGCACCCGCCTCGCCGACCCGCGCACCCTGATCGACCTCCAGCGCTCCCACTGCCTCGCCGCCATCCGCGGCCTGCACGCCACCGCCGACCAGGCCCCCGACCACGGCGTCTCCCGCCTCCTGATCGAGGGCGAGGTCCTCCACCTGCAGGCCGAACTCGACTGGCTGGAGCGCTGCCAGCAGGAGTTCACCTGACCGGCGCGCGGGCCGCTCAGCGCAGGCCGGAGCGCATCCCGATCAGGAGCCAGTCGAGGGCGCGGTGGAAGTCGCGTTCGCGCAGGACGTGGTCGGGTTCGGCGGGGCGTTCGACCAGGACGCCGGAGTCGGCGACGCCGGGGAGGTCGCGGACGGCCTCGGTGATCTCCTCGATCAGGTCGTCGGTGGTGCTGTTAGCCTCGGCGGCCTTCTCGGACCAGTTGACCTCGGTGGCGGTGAAGCCGTAGGTGTACTGGAAGATCGCCGAGAGAGCCGCCATCGAGTCGGCCTCGGAGAGCGGGGAGGCGCGGGCGATCTCCAGGGCCCGGGCGGAGTAGCGGACCGAGTTCGGGCCGATGTTCAGGTAGTCGGCGTAGATCCGGATCGCCCAGGGGTGCGCCAGCATGGCGGCGCGCCAGGTCACGGCCAGGGCGCGCAGGCCGGACTGCCAGTCGGTGCCGTCGCCCGCCTCCGGCAGGGACATCTCGCCGGCCACCACGTCCAGGGCCAGCTCCAGCAGGTCGTCCTTGTCGGCGACGTACCAGTAGAGCGACATCGGCGTGACGTCCAGCCGGGCGGCCAGCGCGCGCATCGAGAACTTCGACTCGCCCTGCTCGTCCAGCAGCCGGACGGCCGCGGCGACGATCACCTCGCGGTCCAGGCTGCCCGGCCCGCCCGTGCCCGCCCGCGGGGAGCGGCGGCCGCGGACCGGACCGGGCGTGAGCCAGACGCTCTTCTTGACCTGCGAGGCTCGCTTGGTGGCCACGCTGCTCCTTCGCTTCGACGGGTGCCACCACCGTACGGCCCGGGCGGAGCGGCGGGCCGGGAAGGGCGGTCAGCGGGCCGCGGGGACGGGCTCCGGGGCGTCGCTGCCGGAAGGAGCGCCGGCCGGGCGGTCGGCGCGGCGCAGCAGGGCGGCGGAGACCAGGCCGCCGAGCAGGACGGCCGCGGCGCCGATCAGCTGACTGGACGACAGGCCGTGGGCGAAGGCGTCGTGCACCGCGGCGCGCGCGGTGTCGTCGGGGGCGGCGGTCAGCGCCTCCGGCAGCGACTTCGCGGCCGACGCCGGGACGCTCCCGGGCAGGCCCGCCGCGAAGCGGGAGCCGAGGACCGCACCGAGCACCGCCACGCCCAGGCCGCCGCCGAACTCGGTGACGGTGCCCTGCACGCCCGCGCCGGCCCCGGCCCGCTCCGGCGGGATGGCGCCCATCACGGCCGCCGCCATCGCCGGGTTGGCGATCGCGATGCCGCAACCCATCAGCAGCAGGCCCGCCAGCAGCCCCGGGTACCCGTGGCCCGAGCCCAGCGCGGCGACCAGCGCCAGCCCGCCCGCCAGCAGCCCCATGCCGCTCGCGACGGCCCCCGCGAAGCCGATCCTCGGCAGCAGCCGGGCGCCGACCCCCGACAGGTTCAGCAGCACGATCACCAGGGCCAGCGGCGACATCCGCAGGCCGGCCTCCAGCGGCTGGTAGCCGAGCACCAGTTGGAGGTACTGGGTGAGCAGGAACAGCGACCCGGCCATGCCGAAGGCGACCAGGACGCCGCCCGCCACCGCGCCGTTGAAGCGGCGGTCCCGGAAGAAACCCAGGTCCAGCATCGGGGCGGGGGTACGGGCCTCCCAGCCGACGAAGCCCGCCAGCGCCGCCAGGCCGACCGCGCCCGCCAGCAGCACCGGGCCGGAGCCCCAGCCGTGCACCGGCCCGGAGATGATCGCGTACACCAGGCCGACCATGCCGACGGTGGACAGCAGCGCGCCCGGGACGTCCGGCCGGCGGCCCGAGGGGTCCTTGCTCTCCGGGAGCAGGCGGGCGACCGCGACCAGGCCGACCAGCGCCACCGGGACGTTGATCAGGAAGATCGAGCCCCACCAGAAGTGCGCCAGCAGCACGCCGCCGAGCAGCGGGCCGCCCGCGAAGCCGAGCGAGCTGACGGCGCCCCAGATGCCGATCGCCTTCGGCACCTCGGGGCCGTGGAAGACCTGCACCACCACCGCCAGCGTGGTGGTCATCAGCAGCGCGCCGCCGATGCCCATCCCGGCCCGGGCGGCGATCAGCTGGCCGGAGGACTGGGCCAGCGCCGCCGCCGCGGACCCGGCGCCGAACAGCGCCAGGCCGATCAGCAGCGCGCGCTTGCGCCCGTACCGGTCGGACAGGCTGCCGGCGGTCAGCAGCAGGCCGGACTGGACCAGGGCGTACGCGTTGATCATCCACTGGATGTCGGCGGTGCCCGCGCCCAGGTCCTCGGTCAGCGAGGGGATGGCCACGTTGAGCACGGTGTTGTCGAGCAGCACCACCAGGGTGGCCAGGCAGACCACCGCCAGGATGACCCACCGCCGCGGGTCCGGTGCGGGGGGCGTGCGGACGGAGTCTGGGGACAAGGGGGGCTCCCGGGGCGGGGGGAAGGGCGGGGCGGAACGGCCGGGCGGCCGTTCGTTGTACACCGTAGAGGAGTTCTTCTACGGTGTACAACGCCTTTTCCGGGGCGAGGGAGGGGGCGGATCAGACGGTCATCCCGCCGTCGACCGCGAGGCTGGCGCCGGTGATGCCCGCGCCCGCCGGGGAGGCCAGCAGCAGCACCGCCGCGGCGACCTCGTCCGGGCGGGTCAGCCGGCCGGTGGCGGTGCGGCCGGTGAAGTGCCGCACCAGGCCGGGGTAGTCGGTGCCGAACGCCGCCGCGGCCTGCGGACCCCGCTCGGTGAACCAGTCGGTCTCCACCGCGCCCGGGCACACGCAGTTGGCGGTGACCCCGTACGCCCCGACCTCCTTGGCCAGCACCCGGGTGAAGCCGATCAGCGCGTGCTTGGCGGCCGCGTACGCGCACAGCCCCGGGTCCGGGTCGCGGCCCTCGACCGAGGCGATGTTGACGATCCGGCCGGAGCGCTGCGGCAGCAGGTGGGCCAGCGCGCGGCGGGTGGTGTGCAGGGCGGAGTCCAGGTTGAGGGCGAACGCCTCCCGCCAGGCCGCGTCGGTGATCTCGGTGACGGCGGCGAACCCGGTGGCGCCGCCCACGTTGTTCACCACCACGTCCAGGTGCCCGTAGCGCTCGACCGTCCCGTCCACCGCGCGCTCGGCGTCCGCCCGGACGGTGGCGTCGGCGGCCAGGAAGGTGACGTCCGCGCCGCCGTCCAGCCGGGCGAGGGCGGCGCGGCCGGTGGGCTCGGTGCGGCCGGTGACCACCAGCCGGGCGCCGTGGGCGTGCAGGGCGTGGGCGATGGCCAGGCCGATGCCGCGGGTGCCGCCGGTGACCAGGGCGACGGTTCCGGTGAGGTCCATGGGTGCTGCTCCCGTCGTGGGCTCAGTGCTGCCCGGGCCGGCGTCGTGGGCTCAGTGGTGCCCGGGCCGGTGGTGCAGGGCGAGGGTGGCGGTGTGCGGGCGCCCGGGCAGCCGGACCGGTAGCAGGTGCCAGCCGAGCGGCGCCCGGTCCCGCCCCAGCCGGACCAGGGCGGGCCGGGGCCGCAGGACCAGCTCCACGTCGACCAGGGCGCGCAGCAGCGGCCAGCCGAGGGCCTTGGCGACGCGCCCTGCTGCCCGCCGGGCCGGACTTCGGGCTGACCAACCGGTTCGGCGGCGTGAGTCTGATACCCGCCGCCGAACGCGGCCACGTGCCCTACG
>NZ_JBSGET010000163.1:0-17521 GCF_053603035.1 Kitasatospora sp. NPDC004272
TGGCCGCCCTCGCGGTCGGCGCGGCGGCCGTCGCCACCGCCGTGGTGCTGCCCGCCGTGCTCGGCGGCGAGCACGGCGGCAACGCCGCGTACGCGGTCACCGAGGAGTCCGACGGCAGCTTCCTGCTCGAACTGCGCGACCCGGCCGGGCTGTCCGACATGGTCGCCGAGTTGCAGGCGCACGGCGTGAAGGCGGCCGGGCTCAAGCACGTGCAGGGCACCGCCGACGACGACTGCCCGGCCGCCCCCGAGCAGCGGTCGCTGGCCCCGGACGCGGTCCGGTTCGCCCACGACTCCCAGCACAACGGGTCGGTGATCGACCCCGCGAAGATCCCGGCCGGCGCGACGGTGCTGCTGCAGTTCTGGTCCTACGACGTCGCCGCGCCCGGCGCGTGGACCTTCAGCCCCACGGTGGTCGACACGGTGCCCGCCTGCCTGCCCGCGAACCAGGGCGTGCGGGTGGGCCGGCAGAGCCCCGCCCCGGTCCCCCCGTCGGACGCGCCCCCGTCGGGCACCCCGTCCGGCGAGGTGACCCCGGTCCCGACCGCGCCCGTCCCGTCCGGTGGCACGACCCCGGTCCCGACGCCCGTTCCCTCCGGCACCGGGATCCCGACCCCGTCCGGTAGCCCGCTCGGCTGGAGCCGGTACTAGGCCCGGTCCGGCGGTCCGGTCCGGCGGCTCGGGTCCTGAGCGGCGGCTCAGGACCCGGCCGTGCCGGGCAGGGTGACGAAGTCGATCAACTCCTCGACCCGGCCCAGCAGTTCCGGCTCCAGGTCCTTCCAGCCGTCGACCGCGGCGAGGATCCGCTTCCAGGCGGCGGGGGTGTCCACCGGCCAGCCCAGCCGGCGGCACACCCCCTCCTTCCAGACCTCGCCGCGCGGCACCGCGGGCCAGGCGGGGATGCCCAGGGCGGAGGGTTTGACGGCCTGCCAGACGTCCACGTACGGGTGGCCGACGACCAGCACGTGGTCGCCGGTCACCCGTTCGGCGATCCGGTGCTCCTTGGTGCCGGGCAGCAGGTGGTCGACCAGCACGCCCAGCCGGCGGCCGGGGCCGGGGGCGAAGGAGTCGACGATGGCGGGCAGGTCGTCCACGCCCTCCAGGTACTCCACCACCACGCCCTCGATCCGCAGGTCGTCGCCCCAGACCCGTTCGACCAGCTCGGCGTCGTGCCGGCCCTCGACGTAGATCCGCGACTCCCGGGCCACCCGGGCCCGCGCGCCCGGCACCGCCACCGAACCGGAGGCGGTGCGACCCGGGCCGCGCGGCGGGGCCGGGGCGGCCGCGGCGGGCCGCACCAGGGTCACCACCCGTCCCTCCAGCAGGAACCCGCGCGGCACCAGCGGGAACACCCGGTGCTTGCCGAAGCGGTCCTCCAGCGTGACGGTGAACCCCTCGGCGGTCCGCTCGCAGCGCACCACCGCCCCGCAGAAGCCGGTGGCCGCCTCCTCCACCACCAGGTCCCGCTCCGCCGCCACCTCCGGCGCGGGCTGCTGCCGCTTCCACGGCGGGGTCAGATCCGGCCCGTACTCCCTGCTCCGCATGGGCGGCAGTCTACGGACCGCGCCCCCGCCGGGCCGACGGCGCGGCAGGCCGCGGGCGGCCGGGGTTCAGCCCTCGATGCCCGGCGCGCCCCAGACCGGGAACCAGCGCGACAGGTCCGGCTCGACCCGCAGGTCGTCCCGGAGCAGGTTCGAGACCTCGATCTCCAGCGGGTTGTCCCGCTTCTCCTGCCCGGCGACCTTGCACATCGGGTAGAAGGTGCCGCGCTTGTACAGGTACACCAGCGCCAGCGAGCGGCCCTCGCCGTCCCGGAAGCCGACCAGCGAGCAGAGCAGCTGCGGCCCGAAGCCGCCGGCCTCCAGCTCGCTGTTGACCGCGTGCAGGTCGTTGACCAGGTCGGGCAGCTCGTCGGGGGTGTGCCGGGCGAGCAGCCAGGAGTAGCCGTAGGAGTCCCGGGACGCCTCCACCGGGATCCCGCCGCGCCCGGTGTCCGCGTCCAGCAGCGCCCGGACCTGCTGCTGCACCTCGGTGAAGGCCGCGCCCTCGACCGCGGCGAAGCAGACCGAGCCGAGGCCGGTCGGCTCGAACCCCTTGGCGGCCCGCAGGGTCAGCGCCGCCGACGGGATGCCGAACAGCTGGTCGAGGTCCGGCTTGACCGGCTTGCTCCGGCCGAACAGGGCGTCCAGGAATCCCACGCGGAAGGCTCCTCACTGGTGGTCGGTGGCCGGGCTCACTGCCCGAGTTCTTCGGAGACCTTCCGCAGCTGCGCCAGCCGCTGTTCCAGCGACGGGTGGGTGGACATCAGCTGCGAGGCCGCCTCCTTGGCGCTCAGCGCCGGGGCGAAGTAGAAGGCGTTGTACGGCTGGGACTGCCGCAGGTCCTTGGTCGGGATGGCGGCGATCTGCCCGGTCACCTTGGTCAGCGCCGAGGCCAGCGCCGCGGGCCGCCCGGTCAGCTGGGCGGCGGCCCGGTCGGCGGCCAGCTCGCGGTAGCGGGAGAGCAGCCTGGTCAGCAGGAAGCTGATCGCGTACACCACCATCGACGCCAGCGGGATCAGCACCATCGCGATCGCCGCGTTCTGGTCGTTGCTGTTGCGGTTGCCGCCGCCCATCATCCCGCCGTACAGGGCGATCCTGGTCATCGCGCCGGCCAGCACGCCGAGGAACCCGGCGACCGTCATCACCGCGACGTCCCGGTGCGCGACGTGCGACAGCTCGTGCGCCAGCACGCCCTCCAGCTCCTCCGGCTCCAGTCGGCGCAGCAGGCCGGTGGTCACGCAGACCACCGCGTTCTGCGGGTTGCGGCCGGTGGCGAAGGCGTTGGGCATGTCGTTGTCGGCGACCGCGACCCGGGGCTTGGGCATGTCGGCCAGCGCGCACAGCCGGTCCACCGCGCCGTGCAGCTGCGGGTACTGCTCGGGGGTGACCCGGTGGGCGCCCATCGCGCGTTCGGTGATCCTGTCGGAGAACCAGAACTGGGCGACGAACAGACCGCCGGAGATCAGCACCACCAGTGGCCAGGCGCCGCGCAGCAGCACGATCAGCAGGCCGGTGAAGCCCACGTAGAGCAGGCCGATCAGGAACATGGTGGTGACCATCCGACCGGTCAGGCCGCGGTCGGGGGCGAACCTGGAGTGCTGGGAAGCGGACATCGCTGCTCCTCCTCTGCCTCGCGCGGGCCGGGCCCGGCCGCTCGCCCGGCCGCCCCGCTCGCCTTCGATGCTGCCACCGGGCGGGCCCGCGGGCACCATCCGAAACGGTGGGAATTCGGTGGGAACCGGACGATCTCCGGGCGCGTCGCACCTTCTTCGGACGAGGATCACGCGGGCGCACCGTTCCTGCCGTCAGGCCCGGGCCGTACACTGGCACGTACGGTTCTGGCACTCTGCCCAGCTGAGTGCCAGGCCGGAGCGGACACCGGAACAACGGACGACGACGGAGGTGCGTGCCCCATGCCGGACGACGGCAAGCCCGACGGCCGACTCATCGACCCGCGCCCGTCCGCCCGTCCGCTGGACGAGCGGCGGCTCGCGGTGCTCCGGGCGATCGTCCAGGACTACGTGGGCACCGAGGAGCCGGTCGGCTCCAAGGCCCTGGTGGAGCGGCACAACCTCGGCGTCTCCCCGGCCACCGTCCGCAACGACATGTCCGCGCTGGAGGAGGAGGGGTACATCCACCAGCCGCACACCAGTGCGGGCCGGATCCCCACCGACAAGGGCTACCGGCTGTTCGTCGACCGGCTCGCCGAGGTCAAGCCGATGACCCCGCCGGAGCGCCGGGCGATCCGGCACTTCCTGGAGGGCGCGGTCGACCTGGACGACGTGGTGGCCCGGACGGTGCGGTTGCTCGCCCAGCTGACCCGGCAGGTCGCGGTGGTCCAGTACCCCTCGCTGACCCGCTCCACGGTGCGGCACATCGAACTGGTGTCGCTCACCCCGACCAAGCTGATGCTGGTGCTGATCACCAACACCGGCCGGGTCGAGCAGCGGATGGTCGACTGCCCCGCCCCGGTCGGCGAGGCCCTGCTGGCGGACTTGCGGGCCAAGCTCAACGGCATGGCGGGCGGCTGCCGGCTGCCCGAGGTGCCGACCGTCCTGGAGGACCTGCCGGCCGGTTTCGAGCCCGCCGACCGGCCCGCCGTCAGCACCGTGCTGACGGTCCTGTTCGAGGCGCTGGCCGAACAGAACGAGGAGCGGATCATGCTGGCGGGCACCGCCAACCTGACCCGCTTCGGCCACGACTTCCCGCTCACCATCCGCCCGGTCCTGGAGGCCCTGGAGGAGCAGGTGGTGCTGTTGCGCCTGCTGGGTGAGACGGCGGACTCGGCGATGACGGTCCGGATCGGCCACGAGATCGCGTACGAGGGGCTCAATTCCACGTCCGTGGTCTCGGTCGGTTACGGTTCGGGCGACCAGAGCGTGGCAAAGCTGGGAGTGATCGGTCCGACCCGGATGGATTACCCGGGCACAATGGGGGCGGTGCGCGCGGTGGCACGGTACGTCGGCCAGATCCTGGCGGAGTCGTAGCGGAACGGCGCAGCGGAACGGCGCAACAGGCAGCGTGCTGTCGCAGGCACTTCTAGAGGCGGAACAAACCGGAGCATTTGGTGGCCACGGACTACTACGCGGTACTCGGCGTCCGACGCGACGCGGGGCAGGACGAGATCAAGAAGGCGTTCCGGCGCCTCGCCCGTGAACTGCACCCGGACGTCAACCCGGACCCGAAGACGCAGGAGCGGTTCAAGGAGATCAACGCCGCCTACGAGGTGCTCTCCGACCCGCAGAAGCGTCAGGTCTACGACCTCGGCGGGGACCCGCTGTCGCCGGGCGGCGGCGCGGGTGGCTTCGGCGCGGGCGCGGCCGGGTTCGGCTTCTCCGACATCATGGACGCCTTCTTCGGCGCCGCGACCGGCCAGCGCGGCCCGCGCTCGCGCACCCGCCGCGGCCAGGACGCCATGATCCGGCTGGAGATCACCCTGGAGGAGGCCGCCTTCGGCACCACCAAGGAGCTCCAGGTCGACACCGCCGTCACCTGCACCACCTGCAGCGGCGAGGGCGCCGCCCCCGGCACCTCCGCGCAGACCTGCGACATGTGCCGCGGCAAGGGCGAGGTCTCCCAGGTCACCCGGTCCTTCCTGGGCCAGGTCATGACCTCCCGCCCCTGCCCGCAGTGCCAGGGCTTCGGCACCGTCGTGCCCACCCCCTGTCCCGAGTGCGCCGGCGACGGCCGGGTCCGCGCCCGCCGCACCCTCACCGTCAAGATCCCGGCCGGCGTCGACAACGGCACCCGGATCCAGCTGGCCGGCGAGGGCGAGGTCGGCCCCGGCGGCGGCCCCGCCGGCGACCTGTACGTCGAGATCGCCGAGACCAGCCACCCGACCTTCCAGCGGCGCGGCGACGACCTGCACTGCACCGTCACCATCCCGATGACCGCCGCGTCGCTCGGCACGCAGGTGCCGCTGCAGACCCTCGACGGCCTGGAGGAGGTCGACATCCGACCCGGCACCCAGTCCGGCCAGTCGATCCCGCTGCACGGCCGCGGCATCACCCACCTGCGCGGCGGCGGCCGGGGCGACCTGATAGTGCACGTCGAGGTGCAGACGCCCACCAAGCTCGACCCCGAGCAGGAGGAGCTGCTGCGGCGGCTCGCCCTGCTCCGCGGCGAGGAGCGTCCCTCCGGGCAGTTCGCGCCCGGCCAGCAGGGCCTGTTCTCCCGGTTGAAGGACGCCTTCAACGGCCGGTGAGACAGCGGTCGGCGACCGACGACCACCCGTACGACCCGGGCCGGGAGCGGTGCGGGGCCGCGTGCCCCCGCCGCTCCCGGCCCGTTCTCCCCCCGAGACGGCTCCCGCCGGAGAGGACCGCTGCACCGATGACCGCACCCGTGTTCGTCGTCGACGACCTGACGGGGACCGCGCCCGGCACGACCGTCCGCCTCGACGGCCCCGAGGGCCGGCACGCCGTCGCCGTCAAGCGCCTGGAGCCCGGCGAGGCGCTCACGCTGGCCGACGGCCGCGGCCGCGGCGCGGACGGCACCGTCGCCGCGCTGCACGGCAAGGACGCCCTCGACGTGCTGGTCACCGCCGTCCGCGAGGAACCCGCCCCCGCGCCCCGGATCACCGTCGTCCAGGCGCTCCCCAAGGGCGACCGCGGCGAACTCGCCGTCGAGACCATGACCGAGGCCGGCATCGACGTGATCGTCCCCTGGGCGGCCTCCCGCTGCATCACCCAGTGGAAGGGCGAGCGCGGCGCCAAGGCGCTCGCCAAGTGGCGGGCCACCGCGCGCGAGGCGGGCAAGCAGTCCCGGCGGCTGCGCTTCCCCGAGGTCCGGGACGCGCTGACCACCCGGCAACTGCTGCCGCTGCTCGCCGCCGCGGACTTCGCGGCCGTCCTGCACGAGGAGGGCTCGCGGCCGCTGGCCACCGCGGCGCTCCCGGCCGCGGGCGAGATCGTGCTGGTGGTCGGACCCGAGGGGGGCGTCTCCCCGGACGAGATCGCCGCCTTCGCCGAGGCCGGCGCCGCACCGCACCGCCTCGGCCCCTCCGTCCTGCGCACCTCCACCGCGGGCGTCGCGGCC
This sequence comes from Kitasatospora sp. NPDC004272, assembly GCF_053603035.1. Taxonomy (NCBI): domain Bacteria; kingdom Bacillati; phylum Actinomycetota; class Actinomycetes; order Kitasatosporales; family Streptomycetaceae; genus Kitasatospora; species Kitasatospora sp. NPDC004272. The sequence continues at coordinate 6,578 of NZ_JBSGET010000163.1, forward strand.
GGCGCCCTCCTGCTCGGCCGCACCGGCCGCTGGGGGTAGCGGGGGACCGCCGCGCGCGCACCCGGTTCCGAACGCGGTCGGCGCAGCAGTTCTCTGACGTTCCGTGAGCTCCGCGTCCTAGGCTGGCGGGATGACGGAATCTACGCGCGGTTACCTGCGCCACCCCCACCTGCACGACGGCCTCGTGGCCTTCGTCGCCGAGGACGACGTCTGGCTGGCGCCCGTGGAGGGCGGGCGGGCCTGGCGGGTGACGGCGGACCGGGCGCCGGTGGGCGCGGTGCGGTTTTCACCGGACGGGCGCTCGCTGGCCTGGGCGTCGACCCGGGACGGGGCGCCGGAGGTGCACGTCGGATCGGTGGAGGGCGGGGCGCCGCGCCGACTGACGTACTGGGGGAGCCCGTACACCGCGCTGGTGGGGTGGAGCGCGGACGGGCGGCCGGTGGCGATCACCACCGCGGGGCAGGAGACGATCCGGCGGACCTGGGCGTTCGCGGTGCCGCTGGACGGCGGGGAGCCGTCGCGGCTGCCGTACGGGCCGATCGGCGCGCTGGCCTTCGAACCGGTGCCGGAGGGCGCCACCGGCGGGCGGGTGCTGCTGGGCACGCACAACCGGGAGGCCGCGCACTGGAAGCGCTACCGGGGCGGCCGGGCCGGGAAGCTGTGGATCGGCGCCGGCACCTTCGAGCGCCTGCACGCCGACCTGGACGGGCAGTTGGAGTGCCCGATGTGGGTCGGCGACCGGGTCGCGTTCCTCTCCGACCACGAGGGCACCGGGCGGCTGTACTCCAGCCTCCCGGACGGCTCCGACCTGCGGGCGCACGGCCCGGCGGACAGCGCCTTCTACGCCCGGCAGGCGTCCACCGACGGCACCCGGGTGGTCTGGCAGAGCGCGGGCGAGCTGTGGCTGCTGGACGGCCTGGACGGCGCCGAACCGCGCCGGCTGGACGTCCGGCCGGCCGGGCCGCGCACCCGGCGCCTCCCGCACCCGACCTCCGCCGCCGGGCAGGTGGAGACCGCCGCCCCGGACCGCACCGGCCGGGCCGCGGCCGTGGTGGTGCGCGGCACCGTGCACTGGGTCACCCACCGGGAGGGCCCGGCCCGGGTGCTGGACGAGACCCCGGGCGCCCGGGCCCGGCTGGCCCGGGTGGTCCCCGGCGAGGACGGCGCGCAGGGCGCGGTGTGGGTCACCGACGCCGAGGGCGAGGACGCGCTGGAGCACGCCCCGGCGGTGCTGGGCGCGGAGCGCCGGCGGCTGGCGGCCGGGCAGCTCGGGCGGGTGCGCGCGCTGGTGGTCTCGCCGGACGGCAAGCAGCTCGCGGTGGCCTCGCACGACGGCCGGGTGCTGCTGGTGGCGCTCAGCGACGGCGCGGTCAACGAGCTGGCGCGCAGCGGCGACGGCGAGGTCTCCGGACTGGTGTTCAGCCCGGACGCGGCGTGGCTGGCCTGGTCGCAGCCGGTGCTCGGCCCGTGGGCGCTGCGGCAGATCATGCTCGCCGACCTGACCTCGCGCACCGTCAGCGAGGCCACCCCGCAGCGCTTCCACGACTACTCGCCGGCCTTCACCGCGGACGGCAAGCACCTGGCGTTCCTCTCGGTGCGCAGCTTCGACCCGGTGTACGACCAGCACGCCTTCGACCTGTCCTTCCCCGGCGGCACCCGCCCGTACCTGCTGACGCTGGCCGCCGAGACCCCGTCGCCGTTCGGTCCGCAGCGCGGTGGGCGGCCGGTGGGCGGCGAGGAGGAGGACGCCAAGGACGGCGAGAAGGACACCGCCGCGGCGCCGACCACCCGGGTCGACCTGGAGGGCATCGCCGACCGGATCGTGCCGTTCCCGGTGGAGGCCGGGCGGTTCGGCGTGCTGCGGGCCGCCAAGGACGGGGTGCTGTGGACCAGGTACCCGCTCGGCGGCGAACTCGGCGACAGCGCCGCCTCGTTGGACGAGGAACCGGCCCGTACCGCGCTGGAGCGGTTCGACCTGGCCAAGCGCAGGGCCGAGGAACTGCTCACCGGCGTCGACACGTTCGCGGTCAGCGGCGACGGCGCCCGGCTGGCGGTGCTCGACGGCGGCTCGCTGCGGATCGTGCCCGCCGACCAGAAGGCCGGGGAGGACGAGGAGGCCGAGGTCGGCCTGGACCGGGTCCGGGTCACCGTCGACCCGGCCGCCGAGTGGCGGCAGATGTTCGACGAGAACGGCCGCCTGATGCGGGACAACTTCTGGCGCGCCGACCTGGCCGGCGTCGACTGGACGGGCGTGCTGGCCCGCTACCGGCCGTTGGTGGAGCGGGTCGGCAGCCACTCCGACCTGGTCGACCTGCTCTGGGAGACGGTCGGCGAACTCGGCACCTCGCACGCCTACGTGATGCCGCCCGGCCGGGGCACCGAGGCCGCCCGGCTGCAGGGCCTGCTCGGCGCGGACCTGGTGCGCGACGGCGAGGTGTGGCGGGTGGCCCGGGTGCTGCCCGGCGAGTCCTCCGACCCGCGGGCCCGCTCCCCGCTGGCCGCCCCCGGGGTGGCGATCCGCCCCGGCGACGCCCTGCTGGCCGTCAACGGCCGCCCGGTCGACCCGGTCACCGGCCCGGCCCCGCTGCTGGCCGGCACCGCCGACCAGCCGGTCGAACTCACCGTCAGCGGCAAGGACGGCGGCGAGCGGCACCCGGTGGTGGTGCCGCTCGACGACGAGGAGGCGCTGCGCTACCACGACTGGGTGGTCGGACGGCGGGCCGCCGTCCGCGAGCTGTCCGGCGGCCGGCTCGGCTACCTGCACGTCCCCGACATGCAGAGCGCGGGCTGGGCGCAGCTCCACCGCGACCTGCGGTCCGAGATGTCCCTGGAGGGCGTCGTCCTCGACCTGCGGGAGAACCGCGGCGGCCACACCTCCCAGCTGGTCGTCGAGAAGCTGGCCCGCCGGATCGTCGGCTGGAACCACGGCCGCGACCTGCTCCACCCCGAGCCGTACCCCAGCGACGCCCCGCGCGGCCCGGTGGTGGCGCTGGCCAACGAGTTCTCCGGCTCCGACGGCGACGTCGTCAACGCCGCGATCCAGGCCCTCGGCATCGGACCGGTGGTCGGCACCCGCACCTGGGGCGGCGTCATCGGCATCGACAGCAAGTACACGCTGGTCGACGGGACGCTGGTCACCCAGCCCAAGTACTCGTACTGGGTGGAGGGTTACGGCTGGCACCTGGAGAACCGCGGCGTCACCCCCGACGTCGAGGTGCCGATCGCCCCGCACGACTGGGCGGCCGGCCGCGACCCCCAGCTGGAGACCGCCGTCCGGCTGGCCCTGGAGACCCTGGACCGCATCCCCGCCAAGACCGCGCCCGCGGTCGACTGACCCCGCCCGGGAACCATTCGCCGACGAACGACCGGCCGCCCGTCGGGCGGCCGGTTTCCCAGTGCGTCCTTTCGGCGCCGCGTTGTTACCGCTAGGGTGCACGCAGTGACGACCGGGGGGGACCATTGGGAACACCGGATTTCGGCGTGGACCACGAGGCGCTGGAGGAGTGCGGCCGGAAGCTCGGCCGGGCCGGGGACGAGCTGGAGACGGCCGGCAGCGGGCTGGAGTGCCTGGGCGTCATCACGGCCGCCCGGGTCGGCGACTACGGCGTGGCCGACGCGGCGGACAACTTCTTCGGCTCCTGGCGGGACGAACGGCTGCTCAACGTCGAGGCCCTGTACGAACTCGCGGACAGGGTGCGGCAGAGCGCGGCGAACTACCGCGACACCGACGAGGCGGTGGCCGGCTCGCTGCACCGCACGTCGTACTGAACCGCGAGCCGGACCGCGCACCGCCCCGCACCTCGTACCGTCCTGAACCGCGCACCGCCTGGACCGCGCACCGCCCAGCACCTCGCACCGCGCCGGACCGCCGGTCGCGCCCGCACCGGCACGGAGGAAGCAGCCCGTCACCGCCGAGGGGGAGTCAGCACACCGATGAGGACGCACCGGGAACAGGTGGAATCGCTCAGCCGCGCCATCGCCGCCCTGCACGGCAAGTGGTGCGCCGCCGACTTGAAACACGCGGTGGACGAGGCCGCCCGGCTCCCCGGGCCCGCGGGCAGCCCGGACGCCGTCGACAGCCTGGGGCGGGCCTGCGTCGACGCCGCCGCCCGGATCTCCGAGGTCCGGCTGGTGGTGGCGAACATCGGCTCCCGCGAACTCCCGGACGCCTGGACCGGCCGGGTCGGCGAGACCGCGGCCGAGGTGGTCAGGGCGTCCGGGGACGACCTGGAGCGGATGGCCGAGGCGTACCGGCTGGCCGGACGGCAGCTGCTCGAACTGTGCGACGTGCTCGACCGGGCGAGGACCCGGCACGACGGCGCCCGCGGCCCGCTGTTCCACGCCTCCGGCATGCTGGCCCACCTCACCACCGAGGAGGGCCTGCCCAACCCCGTCACCTGGGACGACGAGCAGCTGCACCAGGCCGAGGAGGCCGCCCGGGAGGGCATCGCCGCGATGCTGGACGCCGCCCGGCAGGCCGAGGAGGCCGGGCACCGCGCCGCCGCCGAACTCAACCGCCTCGCCGCCGGGGCCGAGGCCGCCCGGCTCCGGGCCGGGGGACTGACCGCCGCCGACCGCCTGGTGCTCACCGACACCACCGCGCTCGGCGACCTCCGGCGGATCCTCGGCCCCGAGGACGCCACCCGGGCCGGCCAGTGCCTCGACCGCCTCGCCCCCGCCGACCGGCAGCGGATGGACCGCCTGCTGGCCGACTCCGGCTCGCCCCAGGAGCGCGCCTACCTGATGAAGGCGCTGGCCGCGGGCCACGGCGTCGACGAGGTCGCCGCCTTCGACCGGCAGATCCACGACCACGGCTCCGACCCGCACTGGCTGGGCGACCGGCTCAGCCCGCTCAAGCTCGACTCGGCCGCCCCCACCGCCGGCATCGAGTACCGCCGGTCGGTCGGCGAGCCGGGCGCGCTGTGGGCGCAGCCGGAGAAGGCGCCCACCTGCGTCGCCGCCTCCACCGTCACGATGCGGGCGATGGCCGACCCGCTCTACGCCCTGCAGCTCACCACCGGCGGCCACCCCGGCGACCCGAAGTACGACAGCCCGGGGGCGTTCTCGCAGCGGCTGACCGCCGAGCAGAACCGGGTGTACCGGGACGGCCGGGACTGGTACCAGGACCTGCCGCTGGTCGGGCAGGACGGCATGAGCGACGGCCAGGCCCGGGACGTGATGAACGACGAGGTCGGGGCGTCCACCGGCACCGAGTACCGCAACGTCCCGCTCGGCGGCCAGGACGCCCGGCGGGACGTGCTGGTCGACGTCGAGAAGGCGGTGGACCTGGGCCGGCCCGTCCCGGTGACCATCCGCGGCGGGGACGACGGGCACCAGCTGATGATCATCGGGCACAGCGGCGACAGGCTCCAGGTCTACAACCCGTGGGGCTACACCGTCTGGATCACCGAGGACGACTTCGTCAACGACCGCATGGGCAACACGCTCGACCAGACCTCCAAGATGAACACCGCCACCAGCGTCCGCCTACCGAAGTGAGCAGAGCGCACCGATGACCACCCCCGCACCCCCGCCCGGCCGCACCGACGCGGAACTCGCCGCCCTGGACGTGCCCGCCCTGCTGCGCTTCGGCCTGCCCGCCGACGGTCCGCACCGGCAGGCGCTGTTCGCCGACGGGGCGGTGGCCGCCGCGCTGCTGGCCGAGCGGTGCGAGGTGCCGCCGTACGCCGTCGCCTACCTGGCCGAGGTGGTCCGGGCCGCCGGGCTCCGGGCCGCCGCCGGACTGCCGGAACCGCTGGTCGGCCCCGGCGCGGCCGAACTGGCCGGGGACTGGCTGCACGCGGCCGGCGCGGTGCTGGACGCCGGCGACGTGGACGCCGGGGCCCTGGTGGCCGACTGGCTCGCGGCGGTCGCCGCGCTGCTCGAACTGCGCCGCGCGGGCCGCGGCCGGTGAGGGGTGCGCGGGGCGTGCCGGGCCGGCGCGGGACGGGGCCGGCCGGGGCGGCCGGGGCGGCCCGGGCGGTCAGGGGGCGGATCGCCTGGGCGGCGGTGCTGGTGGTGCTGGTGGCGCCGCTCTGGGGGCCGCGCTGGCAGACCAACCACGGGAAGGTCTTCGTCGCGGAGGCGCGGGAGATCTCGGTGCGGCCGGGGCAGGTGTTCTCGCTGTACTGGAAGCTCGCCGTGCAGCCGGGGATGGAGCACCGGCCGGTCGACCCCCCGTTCGACCCGGCGGTGCTGGCCTTCACCGGCGCCGACCGGGTCCGCGGCAACCCCGCGTACATGGGCGACGGCGGGGAGCTCTACCTGGTGTTCCGGGCCGAGGGCCGGGGCACCACCGAGCTGACGGTCGACAACTGCTGGTCCTCCTGCGAGGGGTTCATCGGGAACTACCGCGAACGCCGGACCTACCTGATCACGGTGCGCTGACCGCTGTAAGGTCGTGGCACCAGTGACGGATCCTCGGGAAGGAACGCGGGAGATGGCCGGCGAGCCGCAGGCGGACTGTGTGTTCTGCAAGATCGTGTCGGGGGACGTCCCGGCGACCGTGGTGCGCAGGACCGACCGGACGCTGACGTTCCGGGACATCAACCCGCAGGCCCCCACCCACCTGCTGGTGATCCCGCGGGTGCACCACGCCGACGCGGCCGAACTGGCCGCCGCCGAACCGGAGGTGGCGGCCGAGCTGCTCACCGAGGCGGGCGGGGCGGCGGCCGGCGAGGGCCTGGAGTCGTACCGGCTGATCTTCAACACCGGTGCGGGCGCCGGGCAGACGGTCTTCCACGCGCACGTGCACGTGCTGGGCGGCAAGCCGCTCACCGAGGGACTGGTCTGAGCGTTGTCGCAGCGCGAACTCGTCGTCCTCGGCACCGCCAGCCAGGTCCCGACCAGGCACCGCAACCACAACGGGTACCTGCTGCGCTGGGACGGTGAGGGGCTGCTGTTCGACCCGGGGGAGGGCACCCAGCGGCAGATGCTGCACGCCGGGGTGAGCGCCACCGGGATCACCCGGATCGCGGTCTCGCACTTCCACGGCGACCACTGCCTGGGGTTGCCCGGCATCGTGCAGCGGATCAACCTGGACCGGGTGCCGCACCCGGTGGACGCCTACTACCCGGCCTCCGGGCAGGAGTTCTTCGACCGGCTGCGGCACGCCAGCGCCTACCACGCGACGGCCGAGATCCGGGAGCGCCCGGTCACCGCCGCGGGCCCGCTGGAGGCGCCGGGCGCCCCGTTCGCGCTCGGCGCGGTGCGGCTCTCCCACCCGGTGGAGTCGTTCGGCTACCGGCTGACCGAACCGGACGGCTTCCGGCTGCGGCCCGAGAAGCTGCGCGAACTCGGCCTGCGCGGGCCCGCGGTGGGCGTGCTGCAGCGCGAGGGGCGGGTCGAGCTGGACGGCCGGACGGTCACCGCCGAACAGGTCGGGGAGGTCCGGCCGGGCCAGCGGTTCGCCTTCGTGATGGACACCCGGCTCTGCGACGGGGTGCACGAACTCGCTGAGGGCGCCGACCTGTTGGCCATCGAGGCGACCTTCATCGACCGGGACGCCGGGCTCGCCGAGGAGCACGGCCACCTCACCGCCGCCCAGGCCGCCCGGGTGGCCGCCGGGGCCGGGGTGCGCACGCTGGTGCTCACGCACTTCTCGCAGCGCTACCCCGACCCGGCCGGCCACCTCGCCGAGGCCCGGGCGCACTTCGACGGAGAGATCGTGGTCGCCGAGGACCTGGCGAGGATCCCCGTCCCGCCGCGCCGTTGACCGCCACCGGGCCGCGCGGCCGGGGCCGGACGTGCGGAAAACCGTTCGCGCATCGGGGCGGCAGACCCCACCATCGAAGCCGCCGCGCCGCTCCGGCGAACACCCGCGCGGCGTACCCTGGTGACCCGGAGAGCCCGAGCCACACGACACGACGGATTGGGATGAGGCAGGCCGCAGCGCCGACCCATGACTGACACACCGCAGACCCGAACCGACGGACAGCGGCGCCCCGACGAGGCGTCCACCAGCACCCGGATCGTCATTCCGGAGAAGCACCCGATGGTCACCCTGCTGGGCGCGGCCGACTCGCTCCTGCGAGTGATCGAGGACGGCTTCCCGGGCGCCGACATCCACGTCCGCGGAAACGAGGTGACGGCCACCGGCTCGCCCGCCGAGGTCGCGCTCGTCAAGCAGCTCTTCACCGAGATGATGCTGGTGCTGCGCACCGGCCAACCCCTGACGGAGGACGCCGTGGAGCGCTCCATCACCATGCTCAGGAGTGCCGCCGAGGACCCGGCCCACCCGGCCCCGTCCGAGGTGTTCACGGCGAACATCCTGTCCAACCGGGGCCGCACCATCCGCCCCAAGACGCTCAACCAGCAGCGCTACGTCGAGGCGATCGACAAGCACACCATCGTCTTCGGCCTCGGTCCGGCCGGCACCGGCAAGACCTACCTGGCGATGGCCAAGGCCGTGCAGGCCCTGCAGGCCAAGGAGGTCAACCGGATCATCCTGACCCGGCCGGCCGTCGAGGCGGGGGAGCGGCTGGGCTTCCTGCCCGGCACCCTCTACGAGAAGATCGACCCGTACCTGCGCCCGCTGTACGACGCGCTGCACGACATGATGGACCCCGACTCGATCCCGCGGCTGATGGCGGCCGGGACGATCGAGGTGGCCCCGCTCGCGTACATGCGCGGCCGCACCCTGAACGACGCCTTCATCATCCTCGACGAGGCGCAGAACACCTCGCCCGAGCAGATGAAGATGTTCCTGACCCGCCTGGGCTTCAACTCCCGGGTGGTCGTGACCGGCGACACCAGCCAGATCGACCTGCCGGGCGGCACCCGCTCCGGCCTCAAGGTCGTCCAGGAGATCCTCGCCGACGTGCCGGACATCCACTTCTCGGTGCTGACCAGCACCGACGTGGTGCGGCACAAGCTGGTCGGCCGCATCGTTGATGCGTACGAACGCTGGGACGCCCGGCAGGAGTCCGAGGAGTCCGGCGACCGCAAACCCGTCCAACGGCGGGGCGCCCGGGCGCCCCGGCAGTCCCATCGCACCGAAAGCTGAGTACTGAGCCCTCCATGTCGATCGACATCGCCAACGAGTCCGGGTGGGACGTCGACGAGGAGTCCATCCTCGACGTCGCCCGCTACGCCCTCGACAAGATGCGGATCCATCCGCAGTCCGAGCTCTCCGTGATCCTCTACGACAGTGAGTCGATGGCGGAGCTGCACGTCCAGTGGATGGACCTGCCGGGACCGACCGACGTGATGTCCTTCCCGATGGACGAGCTGCGTCCGGGCAAGGAGGGCGAGGACCTCCCGGAGGGCCTGCTCGGCGACATCGTGCTCTGCCCCGAGGTGGCGAAGCAGCAGGGCCTCGCCGCCCCCACCGGGCACTCGATGGACGAGGAGCTGCAACTGCTCACCGTCCACGGGGTGCTGCACGTGCTCGGCTACGACCACGAGGAGCCCGACGAGGAGCGCGAGATGTTCGCGCTGCAGAAGCGGATCCTGGACGACTGGCGGGCCGGCCGCGGCCTGTCCGGCCTGTCGCCCGCGCCGACCGTCCACTGAGGGCCGGCCCGCTGTGAGTGGTGAGAGTACGAGCTTCCTGATCGGCGCGCTGCTGCTGGTCGGCCTCGGCTGGCTGGCGGCGTGCGCCGAGGCGGGCATCTCCCGGATGTCCCGCTTCCGGGCCGAGGAGGCGGTCCGCTCCGGGCGGCGCGGCTCCGACCGGCTGCTGACCCTGGCCTCGGACAACATCCGCTACCTGAACCTGGCGACGCTGATCCGGGTCGCCAGCGAGATGGGCGCCGCGGTGCTGGTCACCGTGGTGTGCGTGCGCAACTTCCAGCAGACCTGGCAGGCCGTGCTGGTGGCGTTCGGCGTGATGGTGCTGGTGTCCTTCGTGGCGGTCGGGGTCTCCCCGCGCACGATCGGCCGCCAGCACCCGCTGAGCACCGTCACCGCCGCCTCCTACGTGCTGCTGCCGCTGGCCCGGATCCTCGGGCCGATCCCGCGGCTGCTGATCCTGCTGGGCAACGCGCTGACGCCCGGCAAGGGCTACAAGGAGGGCCCGTTCGCCTCCGAGGCCGAACTGCGGGCGCTGGTCGACCTCGCCGAGAAGGACGACCTGATCGAGGACGAGGAGCGCCGGATGGTGCACTCGGTCTTCGAACTGGGCGACACCATCGTGCGCGAGGTGATGGTGCCGCGCACCGACCTGGTGATGATCGAGCGGCACAAGACCGTCCGGCAGACCCTCACGCTGGCGCTGCGCTCGGGCTTCTCGCGGATCCCGGTGGTCGGCGACAACGAGGACGACGTGGTCGGCATCGTCTACCTCAAGGACCTGGTGCGCCGCACCCACATCAACCGGGACGCCGAGTCCGACCAGGTCGACTCGGTGATGCGCCCGGCGGTGTTCGTCCCCGACTCCAAGCCCGCCGCGGACCTGCTGCGCGAGATGCAGCAGATGCGCTCGCACGTCGCCATCGTCATCGACGAGTACGGCGGCACCGCCGGACTGGTCACCATCGAGGACATCCTGGAGGAGATCGTCGGCGAGATCACCGACGAGTACGACCGGGAGATCGCCCCGGTCGAGGACCTCGGCGACGGCTCGTACCGGATCACCGCCCGGCTCACCGTGGAGGACCTCGGCGAGCTGTTCGGGATCGAACTGGACGACGAGGACGTGGAGACCGTCGGCGGGCTGCTGGCCAAGTGCCTCGGCCGGGTGCCGATCCCCGGCTCCTCCTGCGAGGTGCCGGTGCCGGAGGGCAGCGGACTGGCCGCGATCGGCCTGACCGCGGAGAGCTCGGCGGGCCGGCGCAACCGGATCGGCACCGTGGTGGCCACTCCGGTGCGGGTCGCGGAGGAGAGCGAGGAGCAGGCCGAGGAGGCCGCTTCCTGACAGTGAGGATGTTCATGAGCGGTTCCCGGGCAGGTCTGACCCACCTCCTGACTGACCTCGGGTCCTCAACGGGATTTGTCGGCTTCGTT
>NZ_JBSGET010000164.1:0-17448 GCF_053603035.1 Kitasatospora sp. NPDC004272
CCCCGGCGGTGTTCCACGCCTGTTCGTAGAAGTCGATACGGACGCACCGGAACACTGCCTCCGGCCGCCCGACGGCGACGCGCAGAGGACCTGACCCGGCTGGCGCTGCACGGCTCGGTGTTCAACGGCGTCTACGACGTCACCACGGCGAGCGGCACCAAGCGGGTGCTGAAGTTCACCACCGCCAGCGTCGACATCGAGAACCTGGACATGTCGACCATCCAGATCCCCGGCCTGACCTTCCACGTGAAGAGCCGTCAGGGCTCGACCTCCACCATGCGCAACGGGCCGATCACCATGTACGTGGAGAGCCTGTCGGGCAACCTGGCGGCGGTCTACGGCCTGCCGGTCCCGATCGACCTGGGCACCATCACGCTCACCCCGGACACCCTGCCGAAGTGGCTGTGGGACCTGCTGGGGGCGGTGCCGATCCCGCTGGACCTGACCCTGACGAACGCCAAGGCGGTGCAGGCGGGCCAGTTCGGCGGCGACCTGGCCATCCCGGGCATGCGGCTGTTCAACGACAAGGAGCCGTACGACGGCTGACCGGCCGCCACGGAACGCCGCAGGGGCGGGACCCGGTCCTCGGGTCCCGCCCCTGCGGCGTTCGGGCGTCGGTGCGGGGGTGCTCAGTCCTCCGAGCGGGTGCCCAGGTGGTGCACCTGCACCATGTTGGTGGTGCCCGGGATGCCGACCGGCACGCCGGCCGTGACGATCACGGTGTCGCCCTCGCTGAGGCGGCCCATCTTGAGCAGCTCGCGGTCGACCTGCTCGACCATCTCGTCGGTGGTGGCCACCTGCTCCGAGACGTACGCCTCGACGCCCCAGCTCAGCGAGAGCTGGTTGCGGGTGGCGACGTCCGGGGTGAAGGCGATCACCGGGATCGGCGAGCGGTAGCGGGACAGGCGGCGGGCGGTGTCACCGGACTTGGTGAACGCGACCAGCGCCTTGCCGTCGAGGAAGTCGCCCAGCTCGCACGCGGCACGGGCGACCGAGCCGCCCTGGGTGCGCGGCTTGCGGCCCGGGTTGAGCGGCTGGAGGCCCTGCGAGAGCAGCTCCTCCTCGGCCTTCTCGGCGATCCTGCTCATGGTCTTGACGGTCTCGACCGGGTACTTGCCGACGCTCGACTCGGCGGACAGCATGACCGCGTCCGTGCCGTCCAGGATGGCGTTGGCGACGTCGGAGACCTCGGCGCGGGTGGGGCGCGAGGCGTGGATCATCGACTCCATCATCTGGGTGGCGACGATGACCGGCTTGGCGTTGCGGCGGGCCAGGGTGACCAGCTGCTTCTGGACCAGCGGCACCTTCTCCAGCGGGTACTCGACCGCGAGGTCGCCGCGGGCCACCATGATCGCGTCGAAGGCGAGGACGATCTCCTCCATCGCCTCGACGGCCTGCGGCTTCTCGATCTTGGCGATGACCGGCACACGAATGCCGACCTCGTCCATGACCTTGTGCACGTCGTCGATGTCCGCGGCGTTGCGGACGAAGGACAGCGCGACCATGTCGACGCCCAGCTGCAGGGCGAAGCGCAGGTCGTCCTTGTCCTTCTCGGACAGCGCGGGGACGTTGACCGCCGCGCCGGGCAGGTTGATGCCCTTGTTGTTGGAGAGCACACCGCCCTCGACCACCACGGTCTTCACCCGCGGGCCGTCGACGCTGACGACCTCCAGGGCGATGACGCCGTCGTTGATCAGGATCGGGTCGCCGGGCTTCACGTCGCCGGGCAGGCCCTTGTAGGTGGTGCCGCAGATGTGCTGGTCACCGGGGACGTCCTCGGTGGTGATGGTGAACGTGTCGCCGTTGTCAACGGTCACCGGGCCGTTGGCGAAGGTCGCCAGACGGATCTTGGGGCCCTGCAGGTCGGCCAGCACACCGATGGTGCGGCCGGTGTCCTCCGAGACCTGGCGGACGCGGCGGTACCGGTCCTCGTGCTCGGCGTGGGAGCCGTGGCTCATGTTGAGGCGGGCGACGTTCATGCCCGCTTCGACGATGGCCTTCAGCTGTTCGTAGGAGTCCGTCGCGGGACCCAGGGTGCAGACAATTTTCGCTCGGCGCATATCCGTCAGTCTATCCGTTCGTGTTATCGGTGCATTCAGCTCGAATCGTCAGATATCGCCAACGAACATTCCGAGGGGTGGGATACTGACGGGTAGTCATCCCGCGCCGGGCCTACACCTCACGGACCAGCGCGAACGTCTGCTGGGCGATCTCCAGCTCCTCGTCGGTCGGCACCACGGCGACGGTGACCCGCGAGTAGGACGGCGAGACCGTCCGCGCGTCCCGGGAGCGCACCGCGTTCAGTTCCGGATCGACCGAAATGCCCAGCTCCTCCAGATTGGCACAGACCGCGGCCCGCACCTCGGCGGAGTTCTCCCCGACGCCCGCGGTGAACGCCACCGCGTCCACCCGGCCCAGCACCGCGTAGTAGCCGCCCAGGTAGCGCCGGATCCGGTGCACGTACGAGTCGAAAGCCAGCTTGGCGTCCTCCTCGCCCTCCTGGGCCCGGCGCACCACCTCGCGCATGTCGTTGTCCCCGCACAGGCCCAGCAGGCCGCTGCGCCGGTTCAGCAGGTCGTCGATCTGGTCGATGCTCATCCCGCCCACCCGGTGCAGGTGGAACACCAGGCCCGGGTCCGCGTCGCCCGAACGGGTGCCCATCACCAGGCCCTCCAGCGGGGTCAGGCCCATCGAGGTCTCCACGCACACCCCGCCCGCCACCGCCGAGGCCGAGGCGCCGTTGCCCAGGTGCAGCACGATCACGTTCAGCTCCGCCGGGTCCCGGCCGAGCAGCCGGGCGGTGGCCCGGGAGACGTACTGGTGCGAGGTGCCGTGGAAGCCGTAGCGGCGCACCCGGTGCTCGTCGGCGGTCTTCCGGTCGATCGCGTAGCGGGCCGCGTGCTCCGGCAGCGTGGCGTGGAACGCGGTGTCGAACACCGCGACCTGCGGCAGGTCCGGGCGCAGCCCCCGGGCCACCTCGATGCCGGTGATGTTCGCCGGGTTGTGCAGCGGCGCGACCGGGATCAGCCGGCGGATCTCGCTCAGCACCGCGTCGGTGACCAGCGTCGGCCGGGTGAAGCGCAGCCCGCCGTGCACCACCCGGTGGCCGATCGCCGCCAGCTCCGGCGAGTCCAGGCCCATCAGGTCCTTCGCCAGCTCCTCGGCGACCGCCTCCAGCGCCGCGTCGTGCCCGCCGAAGCGGCGCAGCGTTTCGCGCGGCTCCCCGGTCAGCGGCAGGTGCAGCAGCCGGCCGTGCTCCTCGCCGATCCGCTCCACCAGGCCGGCGGCCAGCTTCGAGCCGTCCAGCATGTCGATCAGCTGGTACTTCACCGAGGACGACCCGGCGTTCAGCACCAGGACACGGGTACCGGTGGTCACTGCGCGCCTCCTGCGGCGGGGGTCTCGACGACGGGCTGGGACTGGATCGCGGTGATCGCCACGGTGCTCACGATGTCCTCCACCAGCGCGCCCCGGGACAGGTCGTTCACCGGCTTGTTCAGGCCCTGCAGCACCGGCCCGACCGCGATCGCCCCGGCCGAGCGCTGCACCGCCTTGTACGTGTTGTTGCCGGTGTTCAGGTCCGGGAAGACCAGCACGGTGGCCCGCCCGGCCACCTCCGAACCGGGCAGCTTGGTCGCCGCGACCCGCGCGTCCACCGCCGCGTCGTACTGGATCGGACCCTCCACCAGCAGGTCCGGGCGCAGCTCGCGGACCAGCTCGGTGGCCTTGCGGACCTTGTCCACGTCCGCGCCCGAGCCCGAGGCGCCGGTCGAGTACGACAGCATCGCCACCCGCGGCTCCACGCCGAACTGGGCCGCGGTCTCCGCCGACTGGATCGCGATGTCGGCCAGCTGCCGGGCGTCCGGGTCCGGGTTGACCGCGCAGTCGCCGTACACCAGCACCCGGTCGGCCAGGCACATGAAGAACACCGAGGAGACGATCGCCGCCCCCGGCGAGGTCTTGATCACCTCGAAGGCCGGGCGGATGGTCGCCGCGGTCGAGTGCACCGCGCCCGAGACCATGCCGTCCGCGATGCCCTCCTGCACCATCAGGGTGCCGAAGTACGAGACGTCGGTGACCACGTCCAGCGCCCGCTCCACCGTCATGCCCTTGTGCGCCCGGGCCTTCGCGTACAGCTCGGCGAAGCGCTGGCGCAGCGGGCTGGCCGCCGGGTCGACGATCCGGGCCTGCGCGCCCGCGTCCCCGGCCTGCGGGAACTCGATGCCCAGCGCGGCGAGCCTGCGGTGCACGGTGTCCGGGTCGCCGAGCAGGGTCAGGTCGCAGATGTTGCGGCGCAGCAGCACCTCGGCGGCCCGCAGCACCCGGTCCTCGGCGCCCTCCGGCAGCACGATGTGCCGGCGGTCCGCCCGGGCCCGCTCCAGCAGCGCGTGCTCGAACATCATCGGGGTCACCCGCTCGGACCGGCTCAGCTCGATCCGGCTGGTCAACTCCACGGTGTCCACGTGCAGTTCGAACAGGCCCAGGGCGATCTCGGCCTTCCGCGGGCTGTTCGGCCCGATCCGGCCCTCCAGGTGGGTGAGCGCGGCCGCGGTCAGCCAGGAGCCCTCGGTCACCTCCGCCACCGGCGTGCCCGGGGCCAGCCGGGAGGCCAGCGCCATCACGTTCGGGCCCGGGTGCTGACCGAGCGTCAGCAGCACGCCGGCGATCGGCGGGGAGCTCGCCGCGTGCGCGGCCAGCGCCCCGATCACCAGGTCCGCCCGGTCGCCCGGGGTCACCACCAGCGCCCCCTCGGTCAGCGCGTTCAGGAAGGTCGGCAGCATCGCCCCGCCGAACACGAAGGTGCGCACGTCCCGGGAGAGCCCCGCCGCGTCGCCCAGCAGCACCGTCGCGCCGGTCGCCTCCACCAGTTGCGCCACCGTCGGCGCGGCCAGCGCGGGCTCCTCCGGGATCACGTACACCGGCACCGGCAGCTTCTCGGTCAGCGTCCGCTGCACCTGCTGCTTGGCCCCCGGGCGGACCCGGTTGGCCACCATCGCCAGGATCGAGCACCCCAGGTCCCGGTACGCCCGGTGCGCGTTGCGCACCTCCGCGACCACCGCCTGCGGGTCCTCGTGCCGGCCGCCGACCACCGGCAGCACGCCCGCCCCGAACTCGTTCGCCAGCCGGGCGTTGAAGGCCAGCTCGTCCGGGATGTTGGTCTCCGAGAAGTCGGTGCCCAGCACCAGCACCGCCTGGCAGCGCCGCTCCAGCTGGTGGAAGCGCTCCACCAGCGCCGAGACCAGCTCGTCCTGCCCGCTGGCCGCCTGCAGCGCCGCCGCCTCGTCGTACGTCAGCCCGTACAGCTCCGACACCGGCAGGTCCAGCCGGTACCTGCCGCGCAGCAGCTCCACCACGTGGTCGCTGCCCGCCCCGTCCCCGTCCGCCGCGTGCACCAGCGGGCGGAAGACGCCCACCCGGTCCACCTGACGGGTGAGCAGTTCCATGACCCCGAGCTCCACGGCCTGCCGGCCGTCCCCCCGGTCGATCCCGGTCACGTACACGCTGCGCGCCACGGTGGAGCTCTCCGTCCGGTCGTCCCAGGCATCGGTCATACCGACCATACCGTCGTACAACACGGGGAACTCGCTCGCGGCACCGCGGCTACCGCCGCACGGGTCGGCGGCGGCCGCGGTCGGGGCTCAGCGGACCGGTCGGAGCCAGACGGTGGCCAGCGGGGGCAGCACCAGCTCCGCCGAGCGCGGCTGGGCGTTCCACTCCTCCGCCTCGGACTTCACCGGGCTGGAGTTGGCCACCCCGCTGCCGCCGTACCGCTCGGCGTCGGTGTTGAGCGCCTCCTCCCACAGCTGCTCGGCACCCTCCAGCCGGGGCAGGCCGACCCGGAAGCCGTGCCGCACCACGGGGGAGAAGTTGCAGACCGCGACCAGCGGGCTGCCGTCCGCCGCGAACCGGACGAAGGACAGCACGTTGTCCTCGGCCGCGCCGCCGTCCAGCCAGGCGAACCCGGCCGGGACGGTGTCCTGCTCGTACAGCGCCGGGGTGTCCCGGTAGACGTGGTTCAGGTCGCCGACCAGGCGCTGCACGCCGCGGTGGTCGGCGTGCGCGGACCAGCCCTCGTCCAGCACCCACCACTGCGGGCCGTGCTCGTGGTCCCACTCCGCGCCCTGGGCGAACTCCTGCCCCATGAACAGCAGTTGCTTGCCCGGGTGGGCCCACATGAAGCCCAGGTAGGCGCGGTGGTTGGCGCGCTGCTGCCACCAGTCGCCGGGCATCTTGGAGACCAGCGCCTGCTTGCCGTGCACCACCTCGTCGTGCGAGATCGGCAGGATGTAGTTCTCCGAGTAGGCGTACACCATCGAGAAGGTCATCTCGTTGTGGTGGTACTTGCGGTGCACCGGCTCCTTGGCGATGTACACCAGCGAGTCGTGCATCCAGCCCATGTTCCACTTCAGTCCGAAGCCCAGGCCGCCGCTGTCGGTCGGCCGGGTCACCCCGTCCCAGGCGGTGGACTCCTCGGCCACCGTCAGCACGCCCGGGCAGCGCCGGTAGACGGTGGCGTTCATCTCCTGCAGGAAGGAGGCCGCGTCCAGGTTCTCCCGGCCGCCGTACTGGTTGGGCGTCCAGGCGCCGCCCTCGCGGGAGTAGTCGAGGTAGAGCATCGAGGCGACCGCGTCCACCCGCAGGCCGTCGACGTGGAACTCCTCGCACCAGTACACCGCGTTGGCGACCAGGAAGTTGCGCACCTCGGTGCGGCCGTAGTCGAACTCCAGCGTCCCCCAGTCCGGGTGCTCGGCGCGCAGCGGGTCGGCCGGCTCGTACAGCGGCTCGCCGTCGAACCGGGCCAGCGCGAAGTCGTCCTTCGGGAAGTGCGCGGGCACCCAGTCGACCAGCACGCCGATGCCGTGCCGGTGCAGGGTGTCGACCAGGAAGCGGAAGTCGTCGGGGGTGCCGAGCCGGGCCGTCGGGGCGTAGAAGCCGGAGACCTGGTAGCCCCAGGAGCCGCCGAACGGGTGCTCCATCACCGGCATGAACTCGACGTGGGTGAAGCCGAGTTCGGCCAGGTACCCGGGCAGCACCTCGGCGATCTCGCGGTACGTGGTCAGCTCCGGGCGCCAGGACGCCAGGTGCAGCTCGTAGACCGACAGCGGGGCGCGGTGGTGCACGGTGCGGGCGCGCCGCTCCATCCACTCGGCGTCCTGCCACGCGTGCCGGGAGACGGTCACCACCGAGGCGGTGTCCGGCGGGCACTGGGCGGCCCGGGCCAGCGGGTCGGCCTTCTCCAGCCGCTGCCCGTGCCGGGTGAGGATCTGGTACTTGTAGCGGTCGCCCTCGCCGACGTCCGGCAGGAACACCTCCCACACGCCCGAGGAGCCCAGCGAGCGCATCGGGTGCGCGGTGCCGTCCCAGTGGTTGAACGAGCCGATCACCCGCACGCCCACCGCGTTCGGCGCCCAGACCGCGAACGCGGTGCCGGTCACCCCGTCCACCGTGCGCACGTGCGAGCCCAGCGCCTGCCAGAGCTGCTCGTGCCGGCCCTCCCGGATCAGGTGCAGGTCCAGCTCGCCCAGCGTCGGGGCGAACCGGTAGCCGTCCTGCTGGACGAGCGGCTCGCCGCCCGGGTACGTCACCCGCAGGGTGTAGTGCGGGAAGCTCTGCCCGGTCAGCAGGCCGGTGAACAGGCCGTCCTGCTGGTGCGTCAGCTCGGCCGGGCCCAGCTCGGTCTCCACCACCACCCGCTCCGCGAACGGCCGCAGCACCCGGATCGCGGTGCCCGCGGGCAGCTCGTGCGCGCCCAGCAGCGCGTGCGGGTCGTGGTGCGCCCCGGAGACCAGCCGCTCCACCTCGGCCGGCGGCAGCGGCGCCTCGGGCAGCCGCAGCGCGCCCCCGCCGGCCTGCGGCCGCGCCGCCGCACCCGCCCGGGCGGCCTTCGCCGGAGCCTTAGCGGGCGCCTTCGCCGCGGGCTTGGCGGGCGCCTTGGCGGGAGCCTTCGCCGTCGGCTTCGAGGGGGCCTTCGCGGCGGGCCGCCCGGTGGCGGCCCCGCTGCGCGGACCGCTGCGGAACGTGGCCGGGACGGCCGGTTGGCGGTCGGCGGACGGGTCGAGCGGACCGAGCGGGGTCACGGCGGAATCCTCCAGGATCGGGTGCCTTGCGCGGGGACGCGGGAGTCGTGGTCGACTGCGGTGCGGGGAAGGGGAGTTGCGGACCTGCGGGGGAGGGCGCCGTGCCCGGCCGCCCGGTGGGCGGCCGGGCACGGGTCAGACGGTGTCGGCCAGCCGGTTGATCGCGGCCAGCGGGATCGGCAGCCAGCTCGGCCGGTGCCGGGCCTCGTAGACCACCTCGTACACCGCCTTGTCGATCTCCAGGGCGCGCATCAGCTCCGGCGTCCCGGCCGGGTCGACGCCGCCGCCCGCGGTGTAGCCGGCGCAGTACGCGGCCCGGTTGCGGGCGGCCCAGGCGGAGGCGAGCAGGGCGAGCTCCGGGTCCTGGCCGGGGGCGCCGGCCAGCAGGTGGGCGGCCGCGTAGTCGAAGGACCGGAGCATCGCCGCGACGTCCCGCAGCGCGGGCTGCGGGAGGCGGCGCTCGGCCAGCGGCTTGGCGGGCTCGCCCTCGAAGTCCAGCAGCACCCAGCCCTGCGGGGTGCGCATCGCCTGGCCCAGGTGCAGGTCGCCGTGGATCCGCTGGACCGGCAGCCCGTCCAGGTGGGCCTCGGTGAGCTGCTGGAACGCGGCGCGCAGCGCCGGGCGGTAGCGCATCAGGCCGGGCACGGCGGTGACCGCGGAGTCCAGCCGGTCGGCCATCGCGCCGGCCAGTTCGGCGATCCGGGCCCGGTCCAGCCGGGCGGTGGGCATCGAGCGGGCCAGCACCCGGTGCACCTCGGCGGTGGCCCGGCCGAGCCGGTGCGCCTCGATCGCGAAGTTGCCGGGCGAGGGGTCGCCCTTGAGCCGGGCGACCTGGTCGAGGGCCAGCTCCCAGCCGTCCTCGGCGTCCGCCAGGTAGCGCTGCAGCAGGCCCAGGGTGGCGGGCTCGGAGCGTTCCAGCCGGCACTCGAACCAGGCGGCGACCCGGGGGATGCGGGTCGACCCGGCCCGGGACAGCGCCAGCGAGAGTTCCAGGTCGGGGTTGGTGCCCGGGCTGATCCGGCGGAACAGCTTCAGGATGAACTCGGTGTCGTAGATCACCGAGGAGTTGGACTGCTCGGCGGTGCACGCCCGCCCCGGCAGGTTGCCCGGCAGGCCGGGGCCCGGGGTGCGGCGGAACGACAGCGAGCCGAACCGGTCGCCGGTGGCCAGGTGCTCCAGCAGCCGGCCGGTCAGCTCCGGGTCGTGCACCGCGTCGTAGAGCGTCGCCCCGTCGTAGGTGCCGCCCGTCAGCCGGCCCAGCACCGCCATCGGGCCGACCGAGGCGGGCTGCTCCGAGCGGATGCCCAGCAGCAGCTGGTAGACGTCCCCCGGCCCGGCGGTGGCGCCGCCGTGCTCGACCCGCAGCAGCAGGTGCAGCAGGGCCGGGTCGCCGACCTGCAGCGGGGTGCCGACCACCGGGGTGAGCGCGGCGATCGGCCGGCCCTTGCCGGCGTACCAGCGCTGGGTGGGCAGCCACTCGGCGATCAGCGGCAGCGCCGCCTGGACCAGCTCGCTGACTCCGGCGGCGGTTCTCCGGACCCCCGGTGCGCGTGTGCCCACCGGTCCGGTGGCGGCGTCGGAGGGCTCACGGTGCACGTGGGCTTGAGAACGGGAGGGTTCGGACATGACTCCCTTTCCCCGGAAGCGGGCGGCTGCCCGACGAATCGTGGCCGGGCCCAGCAGTCTTCCGGATTTCGGCGGCGCGGCGGCGACGGCACGCGAGCAGCTGCTCGGTGTCACGCCTTCGTGTGGGTGGCCGTTGGGCTGTTCTCCGTACGCGGTGGTGCGAAGACCCCCGGGGGCGCGCGAGGCATTCCGCGCGCCCGCGGAGGGTGACGTCCCGTTCGGGGCCTGAGGGATCGTTACTTCGTGGACGTGCTGCGGCGCTCCGGCTGCTACCGGGACCCGGACGGCTTCGTCCGGTCCTGGCGCAGCTGGAACCAGTAGAACCCGTGACCGGCCAGCGTCAGCAGGTACGGCCACTCGCCGATGGCGGGGAAGCGCACGCCGCCGATCAGCTCGACCGGGTACCGCCCCCCGTACTGCCGCAGGTCCAGTTCGGTCGGCTGCGCGAACCGCGAGAAGTTGTTCACGCACATGACCAGGTCGCCCTCGTACTCGCGCACGAAGGCCAGCACCGCGGGATTGCTGGAGGGCAGCTCGGTGTAGCTGCCGAGGCCGAACGCCGGATTGAGCTTCCGGATCTCGATCATGCGACGCGTCCAGTGCAGCAGCGAACTCGAACTGCTCTGCTGCGCCTCGACGTTGGTCACCTGAAAGCCGTACACCGGATCCATGATGGGCGGCAGACTGAGCCTGCCCGGGTCGGCGGACGAGAAACCCGCATTGCGGTCCGGCGTCCACTGCATCGGGGTGCGGACGCCGTCCCGGTCGCCCAGCCAGATGTTGTCGCCCATGCCGATCTCGTCGCCGTAGTACAGCACCGGCGAACCGGGCAGCGAGAGCAGCAGCGCGGTGAACAGCTCGACCTGGTTGCGGTCGTTCTCCAGCAGCGGCGACAGCCGGCGGCGGATGCCCACGTTGGCCCGCATCCGCGGGTCCTTCGCGTACTCCGCGTACATGTAGTCGCGCTCCTCGTCGGTGACCATCTCCAGGGTCAGCTCGTCGTGGTTGCGCAGGAAGATGCCCCACTGGCAGCCCGAGGGGATCTCCGGGGTCTTCGCCAGGATCTCGGAGACCGGGTAGCGGGACTCCCGGCGGACCGCCATGAAGATCCGCGGCATCACCGGGAAGTGGAACGCCATGTGGCACTCGTCGCCGCCGGAGCCGAAGTCGCCGAAGTAGTCGACCACGTCCTCCGGCCACTGGTTGGCCTCGGCCAGCAGCACGGTGTCCGGGTAGTTGGCGTCGATCTCCTTGCGCACCCGCCGCAGGAAGTCGTGGGTCTCCGGCAGGTTCTCGCAGTTGGTGCCCTCGCGGGCGTACAGGTACGGCACCGCGTCGAGGCGGAAGCCGTCGATGCCGAGGTCCAGCCAGAACTTCAGCGCGGCCATCACCTCCTCCTGCACCTGCGGGTTGTCGTAGTTCAGGTCCGGCTGGTGGCTGAAGAAGCGGTGCCAGTAGTACTGCTTGCGGACCGGGTCGAACGTCCAGTTCGAGGACTCGGTGTCGACGAAGATGATCCGGGCGTCCGGGTACTGCTTGTCGTCGTCGGCCCACATGTAGAAGTCGCCGTACGGCCCGTCCGGGTCGTTGCGGGACGCCTGGAACCACGCGTGCTGGTCGCTGGTGTGGTTCACCACGAAGTCGATGATCACCCGCATGCCGCGGGCGTGCGCCGCGTCGACGAACTCCACGAAGTCGGCCAGGTTGCCGAACTCCGGGAGCACCGACTGGTAGTCCGAGACGTCGTAACCGCCGTCCCGCAGCGGGGAGTTCATGAACGGGGGGAGCCAGAGGCAGTCCACCCCCAGCCACTGGAGGTAGTCGAGCCGCGAGGTGAGCCCCTTGAGGTCACCGACGCCGTCGCCGTTGCTGTCCTGGAACGAGCGCACCAGCACTTCGTAGAAGACCGCGCGTTTGAACCACTCGGGGTCGCGGTCCCGGGCGGGGGTGTCGGCGAAGGTGTCGGGGACGGGCTCGTTGACTGTCACTGCGGGTTCCTCCGAACCGTGAGGAGGTGGGCCGGCCCGGAAGAGGGATCGAGCCGGACGTAGTTGTGACGGCCCCAGGCGTAGGTGGCGCCGGTCAGCTCGTCGTGCACCGTCAGCGGCCCCGGCGCGTCGAGCGTCACGGTGGCCTCCTGGGCGTGGTGCGGGTCCAGGTTCACGACGCAGATCACGTGGTCCTCCAGCCCGTCCTCGGTGACGGCGGTCTTGGAGAACGCGAGGATCCGCTCGTTGTCGACGGGGTGGAAGCGCAGGTCCCGCAGCTGCTGCAGCGCGGGGTGCCGTCGGCGCAGCCGGTTCAGGGCGGTCAGCAGCGGCGCGAGCGAGTCCTGCCGGGACCAGTCGCGCGGGCGCAGCTCGTACTTCTCCGAGTGCAGGTACTCCTCCGAGCCGGGCGCCGCCGCCTCGTTCTCGAACAGCTCGAAGCCCGCGTACACCCCGTAGGTCGGCGAGAGCGTCGCCGCCAGCACGGCGCGCACCGCGAACGCGGCCGGGCCGCCGTGCTGCAGGTACTCGGG
Organism: Kitasatospora sp. NPDC004272; assembly: GCF_053603035.1. NCBI lineage: Bacteria > Bacillati > Actinomycetota > Actinomycetes > Kitasatosporales > Streptomycetaceae > Kitasatospora > Kitasatospora sp. NPDC004272. The sequence continues at coordinate 12,226 of NZ_JBSGET010000164.1, forward strand.
CAGGATGTCCGGCGTGTTGGCGAAGAAGTTCGGCCGCATGTAGGCGGCCGCCTCGCCGGTCAGCTCGGTCAGGTACTCGGTCAGCTCTGCCTTGGTGTCGCGCCAGGTGAAGTACGTGTAGGACTGGTGGAAGCCCACCTTGCCCAGGGTGTGCATCATCGCCGGGCGGGTGAACGCCTCGGCCAGGAACAGCACGTCCGGGTCGGTGCGGGCGATGTCCGCGAGCACCTTCTCCCAGAAGACCACCGGCTTGGTGTGCGGGTTGTCGACCCGGAAGATCCGCACCCCGTGGCCCATCCAGAAGCGCAGGATCCGCACCGTCTCGCGGACGATCCCGTCGAAGTCCTGGTCGAAGTTGACCGGGTAGATGTCCTGGTACTTCTTCGGGGGGTTCTCGGCGTACGCGATGGTGCCGTCCGCGCGGTGGCTGAACCACTCCGGGTGCTTGTGCACCCACGGGTGGTCCGGCGAGCACTGCAGCGCGAAGTCGAGGGCGATCTCCAGGCCGAGCGCCGACGCCTCGGCGACGAAGTGGTCGAAGTCCTCGATCGTGCCCAGGTCCGGGTGGACGGCGTCGTGGCCGCCCTCCGGGGAGCCGATCGCCCACGGCGAGCCGACGTCCCGCGGACCGGCCGCCAGGGTGTTGCCGGGGCCCTTGCGGTGGGCCCGGCCGATCGGGTGGACCGGCGGCAGGTACACCACGTCGAAGCCCATCGCGGCCACCGCGGGCAGCCGCTCGGCGGCCGTCCGGAAGGTGCCCGACACCGGCGGCTCGACGCCCGACGGGTCGACCACCGCGCCCTCCGAGCGCGGGAAGAACTCGTACCAGGAGCCGAACAGCGCCCGCTTGCGGTCCACCTGGAGCGGCTGCGGGCGGGTCGCCGAGACCAGCTCGCGCAGCGGGTGGCGGGCCAGCAGCGCCGTCACCTCCGGGTCCAGCGCCGCCGCGTAGCGGCTCAGCGGCGGCAGGCCGGAGTCGCGCAGCGCGTCCACCGCCGCGAGCACCTGGGCCCGGCCGTCCTTCTTCGGCACCCCGGCGGCGGCGCGCTCCAGCAGCTGGGCGCCCTCCTCCAGCACCAGCGCGGTGTCGATCCCGGCCGGGAGCTTCACCGCCGCGTGCTTCCTCCAGGTCGCCACCGGGTCCGACCACGCCTCCACCAGGTACGACCAGCGGCCCGGCGCGGTCGGCGTGACGTGCGCCCCCCAGCGGTCGCTGCCCTCGGACAGCTCGCGCATCGGCGTCCACGGGCCGGAGCGGCCGCGCGGGTCGCGCAGCACCACGTTGGCGCCGACCGCGTCGTGCCCCTCGCGGAACACCGTGGCCGAGACCAGGAAGCGCTCCCCCTCCACGGCCTTGGCCGGACGCCGGCCGGCGTCGACGAGCGGGGTCACGTCAAGCACGGGGATGCGGCCGATCACGGTGTCGCTCTCTGTCGTCTTGCGGGTGGGACGGGCGGCGGCGCGCTTGGCGGCCGGACGCGCGGCGGGCTCGGCGGAGCCCGCGGGGTCGGTGGGTGCCGCGGCGGTCCTCCGGGCGGGGGTGCGGGCCGGTTTCGCGGCGGCCGCGCCGTCGGACGCCGCGCCGGACCTGACGGTGGTGGTCCGTTTCGCGGCGGCCTTGCGGGGGGTGCCCGCGGCGCGCCTCACGGCCGGTTCGGCGGCCTTCCGGCGGGCCGCGCCCGCGCGCGGGGCCGGTACCGGGGGCTCGCCGGCGGACGGGGCGTCCGCCGGGAGGACCGGGGCTGACGGGGTGTCGGGTGCGTCGTCCGTCGGCACCGTGGACTGGTCCCGCGTGTCGCCGTGCATGCCAATGCTCCTGCCCGAGATCGGCGGCAGCTCCCGCGGCAGCGGCGCCGAGGGAGTACCGGGGGGACTGCTGGGGTGAGGAAGGACGTGCGGCCGGAGCCTGCCCGTGCCGACGGCCCCGGCAACCCCGCCCACCGGTCGCGGCCACGCGGTGGCGCGCCGAGCCGGACGCACGTGTCCCGGCGCGCGTCGCTCGGTGCACGCCCCCCTCGTGACCCAACCCACCGGAAAACGACCGGACAGGGAACAAGGACACGCGAAGACGCGGCGACTGGGGCCGAATGGGCTAAGGAAAGTGAGGGTTCGTCGAACAAGACATGCAGCAGCCGAGGCAGCAGGGGGCGACCACCCGATCGCGCACCAGCGGCACTCACGACCTTGTTGCATCCTCGCACCACCGGCAAGGGCTACGTGCGGGTAGGCGCGCGGTTTCAGCCGGTATGCAACGGTGAAACAGACACCCGAAACACCTCCGTCCCCAGAAGTTCACACCCGACGGCGCTTCTTTTCCCAGCGTGCGCCCCCTGCGCGCCGGTATTTGCCACCACGCGCCCGGAACGATCTCAACACTGCTCCGAACGGGTGTGCCGCCCGCCAGTTGACGCCCCCTCAGGCGTACGCCCGGGGCTACGCTCCCTCACGTGAAGGCAATCCGCAGGTTCACCGTCCGCACCGTCCTGCCCGAACAACTGCAGCCACTGCACGAGCTCGCGCTGAACCTCCGCTGGTCCTGGCACCCCGAGACGAGGGAGCTGCTGCGCTCCGTCGATCCGGACGTGTGGGCCGCCGTCGGAGAGGACCCGGTCCGACTGCTCGGCGAGGTCCCGGCGGCCAGGCTCGCCGCGCTCGCCGCGGACCGGCGCTTCCTGCGCCGCCTCGGCGACCTGTCCGACGAACTGCGCGACTACCTCACCGGCCCGCGCTGGTACCAGGGCGCGGGCGACCCCGCCGGGGCAGGCGGCGACCTGCCCGCCGCCGTCGCCTACTTCTCCCCCGAGTACGGCATCGCCGCCGCGCTGCCGCAGTACTCCGGCGGACTCGGCATCCTGGCCGGCGACCACCTCAAGGCCGCCTCCGACCTCGGTGTCCCGATCATCGGCGTCGGCCTGTTCTACCGGCACGGCTACTTCCGGCAGTCCCTCGACCGGGACGGCTGGCAGCAGGAGCGCTACCCCCTGCTCGACCCCGACGCGCTCGCCGTCACCCTGCTGCGCGAGGAGGACGGCACCCCCTGCCGGATCGACCTCGCGCTGCCCGGCGGCCGCACCCTGGCCGCCCAGGTCTGGCGCGCCCAGGTCGGCCGGGTCCCGCTGCTGCTGCTCGACTCCGACGTCGAGGCCAACGGCCCCGCCGAACGCGACGTCACCGACCGGCTCTACGGCGGCGGCAGCGAGCACCGGCTGATGCAGGAAATACTGCTGGGCATCGGCGGCGTCCGCGCCGTCCGCACCTACTGCCGGCTCACCGGCCACCCCGCGCCCGAGGTCTTCCACACCAACGAGGGCCACGCCGGCTTCCTCGGCCTGGAGCGGATCGGCGAACTCGTCACCGCCCACCCCGGACTCGGCTTCGCCGACGCCCTGGAGGCGGTCCGGGCCGGCACCGTGTTCACCACCCACACGCCGGTGCCGGCCGGCATCGACCGCTTCGACCGCGCCCTGGTCGGCCGGCACTTCGGCGGTGACGCCGCGCTGCCCGGCGTCCCGGTCGAGCAGGTGCTCGCGCTCGGCGCCGAGAGCTGGGAGGGCGGCGACCCCCGGCTGTTCAACATGGCCGCGATGGGCCTGCGGCTCGCCCAGCGCGCCAACGGCGTCTCCACCCTGCACGGTGCCGTCAGCCGGGAGATGTTCCGCGGCCTGTGGCCCGGGTTCGACGCGCCCGAGGTCCCGATCACCTCGATCACCAACGGCGTGCACGCCCCCACCTGGATCGACCCCGCCGTCGTCCGGCTCGGCGCCACCGAGATCGGCCAGGAGCGCGCCGAGGCCGCGATGGCCGTCGGCACCGCCGAGCAGTGGACCGGCCTGGAGCGGATCGGCAACGCCGAGGTCTGGGAGCTGCGCCGCTCGCTGCGCGCCCAACTGGTCGACGAGGCCCGCGGCCGGCTGCGCGCCTCCTGGCGCCAACGCGGCGCCGGGGAAGCCGAGTTGGGCTGGACCGAGAACGTCCTCGACCCCGACGTGCTGACCATCGGCTTCGCCCGCCGGGTCCCCTCGTACAAGCGGCTCACCCTGATGCTGCGCGACCCGGCCCGGCTGCGCAGGCTGCTGCTCGACCCCGAGCGGCCGGTGCAGATCGTCATCGCGGGCAAGGCGCACCCGGCCGACGACGGCGGCAAGCGGCTGATCCAGCAGCTGGTCGCGTTCGCCGACGACCCGGCGGTGCGGCACCGGATCGTCTTCCTGCCGGACTACGACATGGCGATGGCCAAGACGCTGTACCCCGGCTGCGACGTCTGGCTGAACAACCCGCTGCGCCCGCTGGAGGCCTGCGGCACCTCCGGGATGAAGGCCGCGCTGAACGGCTGCCTCAACCTGTCCATCCTCGACGGGTGGTGGGACGAGTGGTACGACGGCCAGAACGGCTGGGCCATCCCCACCGCCGACGGCGGCACCGGCGAGGGAGTGGTCGACCCGGAGAGCAGGGAGGCCGAGCACCGCGACGACATCGAGGCCGCCGCGCTCTACGACCTGATCGAGCACCAGGTCGCCGCCCGGTTCTACGACCGGGGCGCGGACGGGCTCCCGCACCGGTGGATCTCCATGGTCCGGCACACCCTGGTCACGCTCGGCCCCAAGGTGCTGGCCGGGCGGATGGTCCGCGAGTACGTCGAGCGGCTGTACGCCCCGGCGGCCGCGGCCGAGCGGCGGCTGGCGGGCCCGGCCGGCGACTACGCGGCGGCGAAGGAGCTGGCGGGCTGGAAGGCCGGCGTCCGGGAGGCGTGGCCCGCGGTGCGGGTCGAGCACGTCGAGGCGGACGGGGCGGGCGAGGCCCAGGAGCTCGGCGCGACGCTCGCGCTGCGGGTCCAGGTCAACCTCGGACGGCTCCGGCCCGAGGACGTCGAGGTCCAGGTGGTCGCCGGACGGGTCGACGAGAGCGACCGGATCTCCGAGGCCGCCACGCTCGCCCTCAAGCCCGCGGGCGGCGGTACCGACCTCGACGGCCGGATCCGCTACGAGGGCCACCTCGAACTCTCCCGCACCGGCCCCTTCGGCTACACCGTCCGGATCCTGCCCACCCACCCGCGGCTCGCCTCGGTGGCCGAGCTGGGACTGCTGGCGGCGCCCGCCGAGACCGGCGGGATGGACGCGGGCGTGCTCATCTCGGCCTGGGCCGAGCTCAACGGCACCCTGCTCAGCCGGGCCCGCACCACGCTCGACGACATAAGGGGTTCCGGCAACTACGAGCTGTCCAGCC